>CAMHUJ010000055.1 GCA_946188175.1 uncultured Ruminococcus sp. | reverse complement strand
GAAGGAGACTGCCGGAAGCGAGATCCTGCCTTATGGCAGAATCAGCGTCGAAACAAAGGACGGCATTCCCGTTTACGGTTTGACGCCTGTGAACACCTTTGCGCTGCCGGACGGTGAATACCATGTAGATGCGCTGATGCACGATTGTCCGGAAACGCTGGTTGATCCGGAAAGCGATTTTGCAAAATACATCACGGAGATACATCCCGATGTCAAATTTACCGATAAGCGCAACGGCATTGACTTTACCGTAAAGGACGGCAAGCCGGATAAGGATCTGACCTTTGATCTCGCACCGCATGCGGGTCAGAGCAATTCCGTTACCGTAACCTGCCAGGACAGCACGACGGGAAAGCCGCTGGAGGGCGTGAAGTTTTCGCTGATCGAAGCGCCGGATACGTATGCGCGCAAGGTCGGGGAATGGACCTCCGATTCCGCCGGAAAGCATGTCTTTGAGGGGCTGCTGCACACCGGCTACGACTTCGATAACCACGCTTATAAGGTGTGTGTCGATGAGATTCCGGAGGGCTGGCTCGGCGGATTGCCGGAGCAGAATGTGTCGTTCGGCTATGTCTATGGGGACAATCGTGAAATCAACTTCTATTTTTCGGAGGATATGTATCCGGAGACCGTTTTTGCAAATGTCATCAATTTTGAGGATAAGTCGCAGTTCAATGATGTTGCGTCTTATGAGATCTGGCGCGTTGATCCGTATGACGATATGAAAGCAGATATCGTCTATGCAGCAGTGAAGGCGGGCGAAAAGGTATATCTTGCAGACGGCAAATATTTCGCGGTGCTCCATGACAGGGAGGCAGGCGAAAAGGGCTATACCAGTGTTTCCTTCCTGACGCGCAGAGGAAAGCAGCTCAAAAAGTTCTTCCATACAGAAGATTATCTCGGATACGCGGGCTTTATTGAGTTCAGTGTCAAAAAGGGCAAGCAGGACAAAGATCTGACCTTCTATGTCAAGAAGATTGATCCGCTGGAGGAAGAAGAAGACTATACGCCGGAGGAGCTTGCAAAGTATGAAGCACTCTGGGGCGACAGTGTAAACTGAAATCATAATATGGAGAATGGGTGAAAGACGGTGCCCCTTTCCGGTTTTTGCAGCGATGCAGGGTCGGGAAGGGGCATCGCTGTGCAATTTACGCAAATAATGATGAAACGGAATCATCTTTCTGCTTGCATCACGCCGTCAAATATGTTATACTATAGGAAAAGCTGCGAGTACAGGAGGTGCCTATGCCGTTTCAGATTATCCGGAATGATATCACAAAGGTGCATGCCGATGTGATTGTCAATACAGCGAATCCGAAGCCGACAGTCGGCAGCGGCACGGACAGTGCGATTTATGCCGCAGCAGGTTCGGAGCAGCTGCTTGCCGAACGGCGGAAGATCGGCGAAATTGCAGCCGGAAAAGCTGCCGTAACCCCTGCATTCGGTCTGCATGCGAAATATATTATCCATACGGTCGGACCTGCATGGCTGGACGGACAGCACGGCGAGAAGGATATTCTGCGTGCATGCTATGAGAACTCGCTTGCACTGGCAGCGGAGCTGCATGCAGAAAGCATCGCCTTTCCGCTGATTGCAACCGGTGTATACGGTTTTCCGAAGGATGAAGCGCTGAATATTGCACTCTCAGAGATCGGCAAGTTCCTGCTGACGCATGAGATGCATGTGATTCTTGTCGTACTCGGCAGGGAGGCGTTTGCACTCTCGGAAAAGCTGGTCGGTTCGATTGATGCATTTCTCGATGAACACCAGGTCACAGCACTGGAACATGCAGAGTATGCAGACGGCAGCATTCTCGAAGCATACCGCAGGCGCCGTGCCGTGCAGCAGCTTCCGGACAGCAGTGCAGCGTTTCACAGTATGCAGAACAGCGACGAAAAGCCGCTGGATCAGATTCTCAGGGAATCCGGCGATACGTTTCAGCAGCGTCTGTTCCGGCTGATCGACGCAAGCGGCATGGATGATGTGACCGTGTATAAAAAAGCGAATATCGACCGCAAGCTGTTTTCGCGCATCCGCTGCAAGCCGGACTATAAGCCGACGAAAAAAACAGCGGTTGCATTTGCGGTTGCGCTGCGTCTGACGATGCCGGAGATGATTGAGCTGCTCCGGTGTGCGGGTATTGCGTTGTCTCCGTCCGATCAGTTTGATCTGATCATTTCATACTGCGTACAGAACGGTATCTATGATATCTACGAGATCAATGCGGTACTGTTTCAGTACGGGCAGCCGATTCTGGGCGAATAATCCGATGTAGCAAAGGAGCATAATCATGAAAAAGGCAAAAGTGCTGATCATGCTGTCTTTCCTGTTTATCCTGTGTGCAGTCGGTCTGCATTTTGCGGCGGAAACCGTTTCGGCGGCAGGCTTTGCATTGATTGCGGCGCAGACTGCGAAGGACGGCATTCTGACGCTGGAGAACGGACAAAAATGGTACCGTGTCAACCGCTTTGAGGATAATCAAAGCTACATTATGACCGTGAAAAATGCAGCGGGGGAGCAGCTGATGCTTGCCGCTGCGGATGCTGCGCCGCAGTATATCTGGAGCTATTACCGCAGCAATATGACAACGAGCACGGCGCCGCGCATCTCCACGCTTTCTTCCGGACGGTATACGCTGACCTTCACCGACGGCAGACTGACCGTCAATGATTCGCATTATTCCGGCGGCGACAGCGATTGGGAATATACGGATTCGGCGCTCTGCTATCACGGCGAGGGTACGGTTTCCTATCTGAAATACAATGCAGGCACCGGCGCGGATTTTTCCTTTACCGGAAACAAATCCGATGCCGCCGAGATACAGCTCTATACCTGCGGTGACATCCTTGCGCGCTGTATTACGCAGCAGCCGGTTGCTGCAGCTCCTGTGATCGAAGGCAGCGGCTATCCGGCACCGGTATTTACGGTCGGTTTGTCCGATGTCAGTGTTGACAGCGTTAAATGGTTCGCGGACGGTGAAGCACAGTCCTGCACGGGTCTGACCTATACTGCGGATATTTTTGCGAATCAGCCGGTCGGCGTGCATACAGTCAGCTGTCTGGTCGAAGCGCATGACGAAAGCGGCTTGCATTACCGTGAAAAATCCGCAGATGCGACATTTGTGATTGCAAAGGGTGTTAAGCCGGAGTCGATCATGACATTCTCCGATATCCATGAGGAATACGGGCAGATCGGCGAAGCGATTGCGAAAGTCATGCAGAAAACAGGCGGATACATTCCGGCACTGATTGTTTGCACCGGTGATTTTGTCTACGGTCCGACTGCGGACAAGGATACGGAGCTCAGCCGGTATTTTCCGCAGATCGTGTCACAGCTCGGCGGAATTGATGCAGTCTATGTTGCCGGAAATCATGATTCTTCGGAAGCTGCTTCGGTGATGTCGGCAAACGCAGATCTCGGCGCCGCAAAGAATCTTCCGCTTCAGGGCGGTCTGATTTTTGACGGGGAATCACAGGCTGTCGCGCTGAACGGCAAGAGCAGCCGCAATGCAGAAAGCATCCTCGTATACGGCATCAATTTTGACGCAGCAACAAAGAAAAACGGTGACATTGTTCAGTATTCCTATGCAGATATCATCGGCGAGGTTGACAGCTTCCTGCAATCCGCTGCGTCGCAGTATCACGGTGAGCTTGTCGTGATTTCGGCGCATTCAGGTCTGCATGCGCTCGGCGTCCAGCCGGAATCGCTGAACCCGATGCAGATACCGATTTATGCATGGGTCGGCGAGAATCAGTACAATGTGGATATGTCGTATGAGCTCGCGCAGACAATCAACCGCTATGCAGAGCAGTATAACATGGATATCATGTATATTTTCGGGCACGATCACTCGAGAAACGAAGCGGAAATGCTTCTGACAGACGGGGATACGCTGGTCAGCACGAAGCATTATGCCGATAAGAGCACTGCCTCGCAGACACTGCATTTCACCTATGCACACGCCGGATATCTTTCCTCGGTCATCGGCTGCGCGGATTTCAATTTCTCGTTTATTTACCGCGACGGCGATAAATTCGTCTTTGATCTGCTGAATACTTCGGACGACAGTGTCCGCCATACCGAGATCCGGGCAAAGCATCCGTATGAAGTGCCTGCTGCAACGGAAACCTCTGTTTCCTCCGGAAAGGCTGCGGTACAGACAACGACATCCGCAGCTGTTTCCGCAGAGAAAGCGGATGCGCCGAAAACCGGCGATCATGTATACTGGATTCTGCTTGTTGTTCCGGTTGCTGCTTGTCTTGTATTTTTCTTGAAACGGCGTGCGCAGAATAACTGATTTGCAAATTATGTGCGCATTTGTCGCCTGACAAGCGACCACTTTTCTTTGCATCTGTGATATACTGGAATCATCAAAGAAAAGGAGGAATCCGATATGATTGGAGCAATTTTAGGCGATATGATCGGCGCGCCCTATGAATTTGACCGGGGCGGCAAAACAAAGGATTTCCCGCTGTTCGGCAGGAAATCGCGGTTCACGGACGATTCCGTCATGACGGTCGCCGTAGCGGAGGCGCTGCTGGATGCGCGCGGCAAATCCGATGCGGAGATCAGGGCGGCGCTGGTCCGTTCGATGCAGAAGTGGGGCAGACGCTATCCGAAGGCAGGCTACGGCGGCATGTTCATCCGGTGGCTGCTGATGACAGAGAATCCGCAGCCCTACGGCAGCTACGGAAACGGCTCTGCGATGCGTGCATCTGCGGCAGGCTGGCTGTTTGACGATCTGGATTCGACACGGCACATCGCAGCGCTGACGGCTTCTGTCTCGCACGATCATCCCGAGGGAATCAAGGGTGCGGAATCGACCGCAGCGGCGATTTATCTTGCAAGAACCGGCAGCAGCATGGAGGAGATCAGGGCATATGCCGAGCGCGAATTCGGCTATGATCTGTCGCAGAGCTGTGCTGCGCTCAGATACAAAAACCGTCACGATGAAACCTGTCAGGTGACGATGCCGCTTGTATTTGCGGCGTTTCTGGAAAGCACGGATTATGAGGACGCAATCCGGAATGCTGTCTCGCTCGGCGGCGATACGGATACGATCGCCTGCATCACCGGCGGCATCGCCGAAGCGTATTACGGCGTACCGGATGCGATTGCGGCGGAGGGCAGAAAGCGTCTGCCGGATGATATGTTCGCAGTGCTTGCACGGTTTGAAAACGCGCTGAAACGATGATTTATGAAAGAGCAGGCTCACCGCTTATCCGGTGAGCCTGTCTTCGTTTTGATGCAGAATAACAGTATGCAAATCTGCACATCCAAGCTACGATACATTATTGACCTGTGCATGAAATCATGCTATAATACAGATAAAAATAAATTGTTTTGCCAAAAGACAAGACATGCCGGTTTTCCGGTCGAAAGGGGTATCCATATGAAACAAGGCTCTCGTATCCTGCAATCAGTACTGATTGCTGCGGTCATGACACTTTGCTGTATTGTGCCGCAATTCGGAAACTGCTTTTCTTTCAGCGTTTCCGCCGTTTCCGCTGACTATCCGCCGCAGCTGATCAACATTGCGGCAAAGGATCACGGCTCTGTGCTGACCGAATCCGGTACGGCAGACGGCGCCGCAGTGACAATGAAGGCGCTCGGCGGTGATCTTTCCTGTTCGTGGCGGTTTGACTATGTCGGCAATGATGCAAACGGTGCATTTTTCAAAATCTGCAATGCGCAGTCCGGCAGAATGCTGACGCCGCAGAACTACAAGGTGAATCAGAATGCGAACGTAGTGATATTCGGCAGCGAATCCGCGAAATCGCAGCACTGGTACGTCATTCCGACCGGCAAGGACCGTCTCGGAAACAATCTCTGTTATAAGATCGTGAATTATGAGAATACTGCTCTGGCACTGACGCAGGGTGAGAACGGCATGACGCTGACGAATTTCTCCGGTGCGGAAAACCAGACCTTTCTGCTGGACAGCGACGGCTTGCAGGGCTTCGCAGGCTATTGTGCGAATGATAATACCGGCAAGAACAAGGCTTCCGATCTCGGCGGACTGTTCGGCGCGGTCGTCGAGGCAGCCTCCTTCGATGAGCTGAAAAAATATGCGACAGCCGATGTGCCGTATACGATCATCGTGACGAAAAACATCAGCGTCAATCAGCTGAACATGAACGGTGCCAGACATATGTGTACTGCCGGCAGAATCTATGTCCATAACAATAAGACGATCATCGGCAGCTACGGCGCACATACGCTGTATAATGTGCAGTTCTGCACGAGCACAAATTCCGGCGTCGGCAATAATATCATCATCAAGAATTTTGATATGCAGCATGATGCGGAATCCAACCACAATGATTCGATTGTCTGTTATTTCGGTTCCGGTCAGAATATCTGGGTCGATCATGTGACCTTTACGGGTCATAACGGCTACGGCAAAGCACCGCAGACCGGTCAGGTTGATGAGGACAAGTTCCTTGCCTGCTGCTATGATGCGGATTACTGCACGATTTCCGACTGTTCCTTCGGAGCACACAAATACGGACTGATTCTCGGCTATCCGGATGACAATGCAGGAAACATCAGCAAATACGGCGGTTTCCCGCGTATGTCTCTGATCTCCAACCGCTTTAACGATACGAACACACGCGGTCCCGGACTGATGCGCTGGGGTTATTTCCACTCGCTGAATAACTATGTCAACAAGTTTAATATGGCATATACCGTTATCTCTGACTGCCACATCTTCGCGGAGAACTGCAACTATGAAAACGGCGGCAACGTCATCTGTGACTGGGACAGCGTCCCGATTGTCGGTCAGTATGCAGAAAGCGGCTCTGTTTTCTCAAACTGCAAGCGTACAAAGCAGGGCGGCGACACCAACAGCACCGCAACCGGCTGTTCATGGAGACCGAATACCAATTACAGCTATGTTTCGCTGAGTGCCGGTGACGCAAAGAATTACTGCATGAGCTATACCGGCTGCCAGAATTCCAGCGGAAACTATATGTATCTGCGCATGAAGAACAAGGGCATCCCGAGCGCAGGCTTTACCGAAGCGCCGAGCGGACCGTCCGGTCCGGTGGCTGCATCCTTTGAGGAGGGCGCAGTCTTCCGCATCAGGAATGTCAATTCCGGTATGTATATGCAGATCGAGGACGGGAAGCTGGAAAACGGCGCGAATGTTTATCAGCAGGGAATCAATGAAACGCAGCTCAGTATCATCTGGATTCTCAAGGATGCCGGTGACGGTTATTATTACATCACATCTGCGGCGGATGAGAATCTTGTGCTCGATGTTGCAGGCAAAAAGGCTGACAACGGTACAAACATTGACCTGTATCAGAATAACGGCGGCGACAATCAGAAATTTATGTTCCTTGAAACCGGCGACGGAAATTATCAGATCTGCACGAAGGTTTCCGAGTGCAAATCTGCGATTGAGGTCGCTGACGCAGACACAAGCAGCTTCGGCAACATTCAGGAATGGGAACTGCGCGATGCAAAATCCCAGCTCTGGACGCTGGAGCCGGCAATGATTCCGCTGAAAGGCAAGCTGATTGAGGGCTTGTCGGTACTTGATAATGAACACCGCGACGCATGGAGCATTGCCTATGATGCGAAGGTCGGCGATACGGTTTTCGGTGACCGCGATTTTACCTATACGGAGCTGCCGGATCAGCTCAAGGGCGCAGAGCGCATCGTAACGGCATGTGATTCCAAGACTTATCTGGAAGACAATGCAGTCCTGACTGTTTCCGGCGATGCATCGCTTTATCTTGCACTTGACCAGCGTGTCAATGTACCCGCATGGATCGCGCAGGGCAGCTGGAAAAAGACCGGTCTCACAGCAGCCTCCTCCAATGATGTAATCTTTGATCTCTATGAGTTGTCCTGTGTACCGGGGCAGCTCGTCAGACTGGGAACAAACGGCGGACAGACCGGCGCAGTGGAATATGCTTTGTTTGTGCAGAAAAAATCTGATCCGCGCGGTGATGTCAACAACGACGGTGTATTCGATAAAGCAGATATTTATCTGATGCATGAAATGCTGTTCGGCGTCTATTCCAAGGCAATTTATGCGCCGGACCGTGCGGATTTCAACGGTGACGGCGTGAACAATGCAGTGGATTTCACGATTGCAAAGAGAATGCTTCTGGAAGCGGAAAAATAATCGCATTCATACCAAAAAGAATGAGGGAGTCAACCGGCTCCCTCATTTTATGTTATTCTGACGCTGCTGACGAAACAGGCTGTCATTC
>CAMHUJ010000054.1 GCA_946188175.1 uncultured Ruminococcus sp. | reverse complement strand
CATTATACACATTTCCGGGGAAAAAGTCAAGTGAAATTCTTGTGACATTCCGGTATCAGTTTGATAACAGCCGTGTAGCATCTCTCAGAGCTGCGAGAATACTGCGCCGATTTTTTCATGCAGCACAAGGTCTGCATGTGCATCGAACGGCGTCGCGTCGCGGTTGACGAGTGCCAGCACATCGCCCTTGAAATAGTGGATCAGACCGGCTGCCGGATAGACCGCGAGCGAGGTGCCGCCGATGATCATCATATCCGCTTCACGGATGCAGCGGACCGCTTCATCCATGACATCATTATCGAGTGATTCCTCATAGAGCACGACGTCCGGCTTGATGCGCCCGCCGCAGTGCTCGCAGCAGGGAATCCCCTTGCTTTCCGTAATCGCGGTCACATCATATTTTCTGCCGCACTGCATGCAGGTATTGCGCAGGACGCTGCCATGGAGCTCGAGCACCTTTTTGCTGCCTGCCGCCTGATGCAGCCCGTCGATATTCTGCGTAATGACAGCATTGAGCTTGCCCTGCTGCTCCCATTCCGCGAGCTTCTTATGCGCGGCATTCGGCTTTGCATCGAGGCAGAGCATCTTGTCGCGGTAGAAGCGGTAGAATTCCTCTGTCTGCCGCATGAAAAACGTGTGGCTGAGGATTGTCTCCGGCGGATAGTCATACTTCTGATTGTAGAGACCGTCCACACTCCGGAAATCCGGAATGCCGCTCTCCGTCGAGACTCCCGCACCGCCGAAAAATACGATTGTTTTCGCCTGTTCCACTGCTGCTTTCAGCTGTTCGATTGTTGCCGTCATAGATAACGCCCCTTTCATCGGTTTCCGGTTACAGCTGAACCGGTATGGATTTGCGCAGCGCGACCGCATAGAGCCAGCAGCCGCAGACCGGCTTTTTCATCAGCAGGCTCAGCGCCTCTGCATAGAGCCGGATCTGCTCGGTATAGGCTTCGAGCAGCGCCGCTTCGTTTTTTCCGGTATCGGTCTTGTAATCGACAAGCACAATGCCGGTTTCTTCCTCGATCACTAAGTCCATGATGCCCGTGACCATGCCGTCCGTACCGGCATAATCCTGCCCGATCTGTTTGAGCGGACCTTCGAGCTTTAAGTCACAGATGCGCACCATGAATTTCTCCTCGCGCCGGATGCATACCGCACCGCGTATCCTCTGATACAGCTCCGAGGTGAAGAAATCTGCGATTCTGCTTTCCGCGACCGCAGCAGCCTGTCTTGCAGAGAGCCTTCCCGCCGCATGCAGACGGTCGATCTCCGCTTGCAGATTCTCCGCAGCAGCCGTGAAATCCGCATACTGCATAAAGGTATGCACTGCCGTGCCGCGCTCCGAGCCGGTCATTTTGCTGCCCTTGCTCCGGAACTGTGGATTTTGCAGCGGCGCATCGAAATCCTCTTTTTTGGCAAGCTCCGAAACACCGTATTTCGCTGTCAGTACCGCGAGCCGGCTGTCATATTCCCATGCACACTGCCCGGTCATATGCGCGGTCAGTTCGGCATCGGGCAGTGCGGGCTCCTCGGTCAGCAGCGCCTGTGCCGCCTCCTCCGCAGCCTCCGGAGAGACCGTCTGCACGGCGACCGGCAGCGGCGGCAGCCCGTCCGCACCGCATTCGATTCCGAGATCGCGGCGCATCTGCTCGCAGGATGTATTCCGGATCAGCGACATAAACAGCCAGTCCGCAAAGCAGCCTGCTCTTCCGACCCGTGCCGGAGAAATCCCGCCCGCAGATGCCTGCAAATACGCCTCCGGTGCAATGACATCGGCGCAGCGGCTGTCGGTATAGGGCAGCGGCAGAATCAGATATTCCCTTGCGCGCGTCAGGGCGACATAGAGCAGACGCATCTCCTCACTGACAGTTTCCTTCCGGTTCTTCTGATAAATCAGTGTCCACGGGAGCGATCTGCCCTTGCTGATCGTCTCCGGATCGCGGAGCTGGAAGCCGATGCCGGTCTTGCCGTGATACTGCACTATATCCGATGCATCCTTCGATGAAAAGCTGTGGTCGGTATCCGCAAGAATCACAAACGGCGCCTCAAGACCCTTTGACGCATGGACACTTTTCAGCTGCACGACATTCTCCGTGCCTGCCGGAATACTGCCTGCGGTCAGGTCCTCACCGCGGTCGAGAATCGCATCCAGATACCGCAGGAATGCAGAAAGTCCGCCGCCGCGGTTCTCCTCAAAGTTTCGGGCATAGGTTGTCAGTGCGCGGAGATTCGCTTTCTTCTGCGCGCCGCCGGCAGACATCTGCATCATGCCGAGAAAATCCGTCTGCCGGTAGATGCGACGGATGAGCTGCTCGGGCGTATCCATTGCGGCAAAATTCCGCATCGCATCAAGGAATTCAGTCAGCACACGGCATTTCTCCGTCAGGACGGGCGCTGTCTCCGCCATATTTTCATCCGCGCGGATTTTCAGCATCGCCGGAAACAGCTTCATCCGCGGCGCATAAATCCGCACCTGCAACAGCTCATCGACCGTGAAGCCGAACAGCGGCGACAGCATCGCAGAAGCGACCGGCACCTCCGGCAGCGGATTGTCGATAGCGCGGAGCAGATCAATCAGCAGCAGAATCTCCGGTGATTGCAGATAGTTTTCACGCTCAACACCGGAAACCGGAATACCGGCAGCCTCCAGCGCCGCCGCATAGACCGGCATTTTCGTTTTATAGCGCATCAGAATCAGGAAATCGCGCGGCTCGCAGGGACGCGGTTCGCCGTCCGCCCCTCTGACCGGCGTGCCGTGCATCAGATGCCACTGAATCCGCTCGGCAATGACCGCAGGCTCGGTATGCATCTCCTCGCCCGTCTGCGGCAAAAGCATGATCTCCGCGGTGCGGCGGTGTGCGAAATAGGACGCACCCTGCACAAGCGCCTGCGTGTCATCATAGTCAATCTCGCCGACCTGTTCGGACATCAGCTGCGCGAACACATGGTTGATGACCGTGACGACCTCCTCCGCGCTGCGGAAATTCCTGTTCAGGCGGATGCATGTATTTTCGGTCAGCGCCGGGGAGACATATTCCGCGCCCTCGCGCATCGCACGGTAAAAGTTTTCGGGATTTGCATTGCGGAAGCGGTAAATACACTGCTTGCTGTCGCCGACCACAAACAGATTCGAGCCGCTGTGTTCCGCGCTGCCGCCCCGCGAGAGCATCCGGAAGATCAGGTCCTGCGTATTGTCCGCATCCTGAAATTCGTCGATCATGATGCAGACATACTGCTCCGAAAGCTGCTCTGCAAGCGGTGTTCTGCGGATCGTGCCGTCCGGCAGGCGCTCCGCCAGCAGCTTCAGTGCCAGCTTCATCGCATCATTGAACGTGACGCCGTTGCGCTCACGCTTGCGCATCGTATAGCGTTCGTCGAGCGTCTGCACAAGATCGGAGAGCAGCCGCAGCAGCGCCGCATGGCGGCTGATATCCTGTTCCGCAAAGAGCAGCGGCACCGCCCATGTCTTTGCGAGCTTCTCAAACAGCGATTTTGCATAATTGCGCAGCGCTTTGACAGTCGCCTTTTCGCTCTCAAATTCGCCTTTTTTCCTTGGCAGCGTATTCAGCGTTCCGAACGGGCTGCGCTGCAATGCCCTGCCGGATTCCGCACAGTCTCCCGTTTTCAGGATATCTGCAATCTCACGGATATTCTGCATCTCTGCGCGGAGCGTTTCAGCAGATTTCTCCGAGTTCATCTGCTCCGCAAGATCAATCGCGGGCGGATAGCATCCGAGAATCTCCGAGAGCGTATCGCCGATCATCGCAAGCGCTTCCTGCCGGATTCCGTCCTGCGCGGCGTATTTCTCCGCGCATTCCGAAAGCAGCGTCTCGCCGAAGGGTTCATTTTCTGTCAGCTGATGCAGCGAAATCAGCAGGCGCTCAAGCGGCTTGTCATCCTGTCCGCAGAAGGCATCATAAAGCAATCGCTGCTGATTTGCGGCAGCTTCATCCGCCGCGGCATCCGCACTGAGCTGCTCCATGACATCCGCCGCAGCCTGCATCCGGAGCTCATCGGCTTCGCTCTGCTCCATAATCCGGAAATTCGCCGAAAGATCGAGCTGTGCAAAATGCTCACGCAGCAGGCGCAGGCAAAAGCTGTGGATTGTCGAAATGCTCGCACTTTGCAGCATGATCTGCTGCTGCCGGAGCCATGTGTTATCGGGATCGGCAAGGATTTTCTGCGAAAGCGCACGGTTCAGACGCGCACGCACCTCACCTGCCGCATCGTTCGTAAAGGTCACGACGACCATTTTCTCTGCCGGATATGCAGGGTCCTCCAGCAGACGGATCAGCCGCTCGACCAGCACGGAGGTCTTGCCGCTTCCGGCAGCCGCACTGACAACAACCGATGCGCCGCGCGCCAGAATCGCCGCTTCCTGCTCGGGTGTCCATTTGCTCATGCCCGTCTGCCTCCCTTCTGTTTCTTTTCCGCCTCTGCCGCGGCAGCCGTCGGATCGAGAATACCGCGCATCTCCTTCTTGACGGTATCCTGCCGCTGCGGCTTCCGGATGCGGTCGGTATCATCCGCCGTCAGACCGCACATGCTGCGGTATTTGCAGTAGGCGCAGGCATCGGCATAGTAGCCGTTTCCGCCGCCCTGCATCGGGCGCGGCTCGACATCCCCCGCCAGATACGCCTCGGCACATGCGGCAACGAGCTTTTCCACATAGGTGCGCAGTCTGCCGAGCTGTTCCGGCGTAAAGACCTGCGAATCCTTCGTCAGCGTCAGCGTACCGGAGCTTTCCGTCGCCTTTTCATCGAGCTTCGCAGGGATATAGACACCGGCAAGCGCCTCCTCCATTTTCGTGAGGATGCCCATATCATGCAGCACCGTACCGCTCATGCAGAAATATTCGCGCAGATAGGTTTCGGTATCCTTCATATTTTCTCTGTCCTGCGCCTCGGGCGTACTCGCCGGCATATAAAGCACACCGGCAGGCTTTGCATCCGGATAAACCGCAGGGTCATCGAGCAGCGCAAACAGATACAGCAGCATTTGCAGATTCAGCCCGTAATAGACATTTGCGAGCTTGAATTCCTTTTTGTGCAGACCGGTCTTATAATCCACAATCCGGAGATACTGCTCGCCGGTCTCCGCATCCGCAGTGACATCCACGCGGTCGATCTTGCCGTGCAGATAAAGCGTCATGCCGTTTGCAAGCGTCAGGGTATAGGGTGCGGTGCCGGTCTCATCCCCGAGCCGCCCGATCGTCAGCTCACAGGCATCGGTCGTGAACTGCGATTGCCGCATCTCATCCTGCGTATGCCGCAGCAGACGGTAAAGCCTGCCCGTCACGCGCTGAAACTGCTGCAAAAACCGCTTCGGACGGTTCTCTCTGCCGCCGAGCTGCTGCTCCATGAAATCATCGGTACAGCGCTTGGCATGGGCACGCAGATCATCCGGCGTCATCGACAGAAAATCGTCACGGTCAGGATGCTCGCGGAACAGGCGCTCCATGCAGTCATGCACCATATTGCCGACGTTCAGTGCGCTCAGGTCTTTTTTCTCCGGACGGTACAGCTTGAGATTATCCTTGCAGAAGCTCATAAACGGACACATCATCTTGTTCTCGATCTGTGTCGCGGACATATAGAGCGTTTCACCGCCGAGCTTTTTCAGGAGTGACGGCTCCTGCACATGCAGCCGCGAGAGGTCCGATCTCCGGCGCAAACGCTCCATGCGCGCCGCCTCCTCCGGATCCGCTTCGAGCATCGCGCGGACGGATGCACGTTCGGTCAGCGAGATATCGTAATCCTCGACGAAGCTGTAATAGGCTGCGGCTTTCGTCGAGACATAGAATCCGGCGCCCATATCTGCCGCATAGACAAAATGCGGCGGCTGTGCGGTCACCGGCAGCAGACTGCGCACCTCCTCCAGCAGCGGCGAAGGGATCAGATGTCTGCCGTCCTCCGTCGCCAGCGGATAACAGAGCCAGAGCCGCTCCGATGCCGCAGAAAGCGTCTTGTAAACGATCAGACGCTCATCGGCACAGAGATCACGCACCGAGCGCGACAGCTCCACGCCGCAGGCGTCGAGCAGCGCACGCTCCTGCTCCGAGAAGAATCCGCTGTCCTGAATATCCGCGGGAAACTGCCCCTCATTGACGCCCATGACAAAAACCGCCTTCGGGGAATCATACCGCGCGGCGGCGGCACTCTGCACCGTCACGGCATCGAGCGTCTGCGGCGGCACCGGCAGCTGATTGTTCCGCAGGACAGTCGTCAGCAGATCGAGCAGCTCCTGCGGGGTCAGCTCGGTATGTTCCAGCGCCAGATACAGTGCATCGAGAATATCGGTCATATCCTTCCAGAGCCTGCGCATCGCCCTGCCGCCGGACACATCGCCGCAGTCATGCAGCGCCTTCGCCGTCCGGACGACCGCCTTCGGGATTTCCAGCTCCTCCATGCATGCATAGAGCGCATCGCAGAGCTGTGCACCCGTCACGGGCTGCCCGTCCTTCGGCAGACTTGCGAAATGCATTTTGCGGATCGGCTGCATGATCTTTACACGCAGCTGCTCCATTTCCTGTTCGGGGTCCATTTCCGGTGCAAACGGCTGCTCCCATGCCCTGCCTTCGATATCCCAGATATAGGCGAAATCCGCCAGCTTTGCCGCATCGGTCGATTCCAGCGGAATCAGACCCGTTTTCAGCAGCAGCATGATCTGCTCGGTATCGGTGCGGTGCATCAGCGAGAGCAGACAGACCGGCAGCTTCATCACCGCCGTATGCAGCACGCTGCGCCGCAAATCCATAAAATACGGGATATCATACCGCGCAAATGCCGCTTCGAGCAGGGAGCCGTAACCGCTGAGATCATGCATCACAACCATGATATCCGCCGCGCGCAGCTGTCCCTGCATCAGAAGCTGCCGGATCTGCGCCGCGACATACTCCGCCTCAAGCGTCATATCGGTTCATGGAAACGGTACTGCTCCGTCAGTGAGACAGTCTCCGTTTCGAGATTATGCTCCTTTGCCATTCTGCGGAGTCTGCGCGCCGTCTGGTTGACCGCATCAAAGCGCGTGAAATCCGGCGCGTCGATATCATCCGAGCGCAGTGCGATCCAGACCTCCGCCGCATCGCGCAGCATGACGTCCAGCATCAGGTACTGATCGCCCGTGAAGGATTCAAATTCATCGAGGAAAATATGCGCACCGCGAAGAAACCAGCTGCCGTCCGCCGCTGCCGCAGCATGCACCGGATCGCGCAGCGCATCGCGCATGCCCCGCGCTTCGAGTTCCGTCAGATAATCCGCGTAAATACGTGCAATATCATATAGCTTTGTTGAAAGGATACCGTTTTTCTGCTCCGTATCGGCAGCCGCCTGAAAGAGGTCTTCCGGCTCGCTGCCCGACTGCATCAGCTCATCCAGCTGCGCGAGCATCTCCGGCAGGAACGACGGCTTTTCCGCCTGTGCGCCGTAAAATTGCAGTACATTGCCCTTTGCGAGCTTCCGCAGCAGGCTGTGCAGGATCACCGTTTTCGTGACGCTGTCCGCAGCATCCCGCGGCACGGCGGCGATCTCCGAGAGAATCTCCTCCGTCAGCATTTTGAAGCTGCCCGTTTTGAGCGCATTGAAGCCGACCGCCCCGAGCGCCGCATACAGACGCTTGTCATAGGAATATGTAAACGGCTCCGGCACCAGTGTCCGGACCGGTTTTCCGGCTTCCGCGGCGGACTGAATCCGCCCGATCAGGTATTCGGATTTTCCGCAGCCTGCGCCGCCGAGTATCAGATGCAGCATAGTCGCGCCCCCCATTTTTTGATATCCCTATTATATCACATTTTTCGTGAATCATCAACTGCCGGTTTTCTTATGGAAGAAGGAAGTATTTTTGAGTTAGAAATGAGAAATTAGAAATTGCGGTGCGCGCTACGCGCACGATTTTGAAAAAGTGAAGAGAGAATAGTGAAGCGTGAAAAACACACCGTTCATATACGAACTCTCCAAAATTAAACTTTAGAGATAACCCGTATGTGCACGAGCCGCCGCAGGATGTGGGGAGAGTACGCAGGCAGTCCTCAATTTTCTCTCATATCTTGCGATTGGATGCATCTACTTCTCAAATCCTGCGAAAACCTAGAAATTTCGCAGAAAACTGGTGCAGCATTTCCAGAAATTCTGCAATTTTTCCAGTTGACAACGTAATACAACGTGTTATAATAAAGTTGCAGAACACTATCTGTATAGTTTTTCGTGCTTTATTTTTGAAAAGGGGGCTTATTATGTATCTCAAAAAATGCGCAGGCAAAAAAATGACAGCAGTGCTCATCTGCACGGCGACACTTGCGTCGCT
>CAMHUJ010000053.1 GCA_946188175.1 uncultured Ruminococcus sp. | reverse complement strand
TTATGGCACATATTTTGCTTGTCGAGGATGATTCCGACATCATGCGGATCAATCAGAGCTTTCTGGAAAAGGAAGGCTATGAAGTACACTGTGCGGATTCCGTGCAGCAGGCGGCGTTTCTGCTGGAGGAATGCGTGCCCGATCTGGTGCTGCTCGATGTCATGCTGCCGGACGGCGACGGCATGGACTTCTGCACGATCCTGCGGCAGAAAACACAGGCGCCGGTTATCTTCCTGACCGCCCGCGACGAAAACGACGACGTCATCAAGGGCTTCCGCAGCGGCGGCGATGACTATATTACAAAGCCCTATGATCTGAATGTGCTGAAGGCGCGCATTGAGGCACAGCTCCGCCGCAATGCAAAGCCTGAGGCACAGCATCCGCGCATTGAACTGCCGGATTTGATCATCGACCTGTTTTCCGGCACGGCGGAGCTGGACGGCAATGAATGCTCCCTGCCGCAGCGGGAATTGCAGATTCTCTATCTGCTGGCGTCGCGGCTCGGCTCGCGCATCAGCTATCACGAAATCTATGAGAAAATCTACGGCTGCGATGTCGAGGACAGCAAGAACACGATCCGCGTCAATATGTCGCGCCTGAAAAAGCATCTTGCTATGGACGACATGAGCACCTACGAAATCGCTTCGACCGCGGACGGCGAATATGTCCTGCGCAGAGTGATTTTCTGACACGATTACAGTTTTGTAATTCTGCGCCGGAACGCCGCATGATCCGGTATAATAAAGGTATCAGAACGAAACATTATGCGAACAAGGAGCAAAAATATGAAGATGCAATGGATGATACCGGTGATGCTCGGTACAGCGATCTTTCTGAACGGCTGCGGCAGGCGCGATGATCTGACCATTCAGGAGAATGCGGTGCCGGTTGTGCCGGCTGAAACGGCAGTATCCGGAACAACGGTCAGCGGCACGCATACAGACAAAACAACAGCCAATGATACCGGAACAACAGTCCGGCAAACCGCTGTCACAAAAACGGAGACATCGTCCGTCACGGGTACGACCGTATCTGCTGCCGGTGCGGCGGAAACAGCGGCATCGCAGAGCAAGCGCAGCAATGCTGACAGCAGCGGCGACGGATCCGCAGTGAAAATGCTGTACGGCAAATGGGAAACCGTTTCCTTTTCCAAGGATTCCGGCGAGCGCGTTTCGTATGACCTGTCCAATCCGGTGCACAGAAGCTATTATGTCGGGCTGGAGCTGAATGAATCCGGACAGTCGTCGCTGACGCTCGGGACAGAGGGGCAGCCTGCGACAACCTCCATGCATGATAATATCCTGACGGTTGATACGGTCAGCCTGAATCATCCGGTCAGCATGGCGTTCACGGTCAGCGCGGACCGGACCGGAATGACCGCCGAACTGATGAACGGCAGAATCATTGTGACGCTGAAACGCATCAACCGTGATTTCTCAATCAAAGATTTCCTGACTGCAAAGCCGTCGCAGGATGCTGCCGCACTGATCGGTGAATGGTGCTATGTGAAGGAGAACGAAGTCAGTGCGCTGCTGGAAATCCATGCGGACGGTTCATTTACCGAAACGCAGACTGACAGCAATCTCATGACAACCGGCACCGTCAAAGCCGAAAATGACGGCTACGCTTTCTATGACAGCGACAATCAGCTGTATCTGCGGTTTACACCCGATCCCCTGACACCGGATACCTATCAGGACGACGATCCCGGGGACGGCACGCTTATCAGGGCATATGAACAGCCGAATGACTGGGGATATTATGATCCTTTGATTTACCCGGCATCCAGCATCAGCGTTGCAGCGCTGTGCGGTATATGGAAAAATGCGGACGGCAGCGGCGAGATGCTGGAAATCTACGAAGGCAGAAGCATCTATCACGGCAGATTCGAGCTGACCGGTGCAGACGGCAAAGTGACCAGAGGTGATATACGGCTGCAATTTCAGCGCGATCAGGACGGCGAAAAGGAATACTGCTTCACCTTCTATGATGACGGCGGAGAAGGAACTTTTGCACTGAAGGCGGTTGATACCGTTCAGCTGACCGATCTTTACGGCTTTCGGTCCGATGAGACGCATTATATCCGGCAGGAATAAAACAGATGAAGCAGGCAGTCTTTCGGGCTGCCTGTTTTTTGCTGATACGCAGAAGATCGCGGCACACAGCGCAAAGCCGCGGATGTCAACAGTGACGGTGAACTGACGCACAGTACAGCCTGATTTGCTGCACCGAAAAGCGTTGCGGACAATAATATCACATGGGATGAACTGCTCAGAAGAAAATAAGATTTCTGCGGCTGCTGTATCGCATGTTATGGCGCATATATACACGGAATCCGGATGCACACAGGAACGAGCGCTTGCATTTTTCAGAACACTATGTTATAATGGACACAGCCAATGCAGTACGGATCATTCCGCTATAAAATAGATTCATTTGAGTTGCGCTGCTTGCTGTCATGCGATCCGTATAGATTGTATTATATCCGCGGAAACCGGACGGGAGTAAGCAGTCAGCCCCGAAAACGCCGCTGAACAGCGGGTTAGAGAGGTATACATATCATGATACAATGCCCGAAATGCGGGACGGAATATACGGTTCCCCCGGATGTCTGTGCGCAGTGCGGCTGCCATTTGACGCCGGAGGACAGCCTGCCCGATCTTTTTGATGCGGCAATGCAACAGGAAAAGCAGTCCCGTGCACAGCAGCAGGCGCAGCGCGAGGCGTTCCGGAAGCTGCATGCGGAAAAGCATCCGAAGCGGCAGACGGTACCGGAAAAACAGCCGGAGCCGCAGCCCGATGAAACGGAAACTGCGCCGGTATCAGAGCAGGAGGCGATCCCGCAGACAGCAAACAGCACTGCTGCGCAGCCAAAGCCCCATAATCAAAAACGGATGCTGTTTGCAATCGCTGCAATCGCCGTGCTGGTTGTTGCGGCGATCATCTGCCTGCGTGACGGCTTCAAGCCGGTGCATCATCCGTCGGACAACTATGCTTTCTATTTGCAGGACAGCGCGATCTGGTTTTATCGGGACGATAGCGGCAAAAAGCTCTGCCTGACCGACAGCGGCAAGCCGAAAGCGGAGCTGCCGGATTCCTGTTTTCAGAAGCTGACGCAGCTCAGTCCGGACGGAAAGCGTGTTTATTATCCGCTGGATTTTACGGATTCCGAAACCTGCCGTATCGCATACCGCGATCTTGCCGCGCCGGAGGAGGCGCATGTGCTGACACGGATCCGCATGTTTCCGGAGGCGCAGCGTGCCGTTCAGGAGACCGGCAGACCCGGTGAGGCAGAGGCATTCCGGCTGACCGATATGCTGCCGCCCTACATCATCGACGAAGATGTGCTGTTTTATATCAATCCGGACGGTGCACTCTGCCGGCTGCGATCCGGCGGAAGTGCTCGCCGATGCCGTTGTACGTTACTGGAAGGTCAGCGGCGAGGAGGGCATCTATTATCTTGCTTTGAATGATACTTCAGCTGCCGGTTCGGTGAACAGTTATCCTGCGCATATGTGTCCGAATGCTGTCGGTGTGACCGTGCTGCCGTGGAGCGTCACGGAATATTCGACATACGGAAGCTGTACGCTGTTTACCTGCAAGCGGGAGGGCGAAAGCGAATGCTATTATCCGTTTCCGGAGATATCGATTGAGAACTGGGCTGTTCCCTATGCAGACAGTGACCGGTATTTCTATTTCTGTCAGCGTTACGACGAGGACAGATATCTTTTCGTGCAGTCCGATCTGAAAACGCCGCACATGTATGAGATCATCAATATGACGGGCGATTACAGTACTGCTGCGCCGCAGCTGCTCTGTGCCTATCCGGACGGCAGCTTCTACTATGCGACGTTCCAGACGCCGATGCACGCATCCGATGAAAATGTCTCTCTGCATTATTTCAAGCGCAAGGAGGATCAGACATATCAGGTGCTGGGATTTGCGGCGGCGGATTATCTCAATAAGATCGACATCTGCCGCACGGCGCCGTATCTCTCGTTCTGTCATGATACGATGAAAAAAATGTATCTTTTCAGCGGTCCGTTTTCCGCAGTGCTGAATGTACCGGCTGATGCTGAAAGGCTCTACGGGAAACGCGTTCGGTTTGATACGCAGTATCCGGTGTCGTTTCTGTATGAGGACAATTCGGTCATTCTGAAAATGCTGTATGCGTTTTCGAGTGATTCCCGAATTGCAGAGAAGGCGCAGCAGGCAGCGGATGAGCAGAGTGCATATTACTGTGTGCCGGATGGCTGGGCGGAAACAGAATTCAGCACCGTGTCGCATAGACTGAATGACGGCATCTATTTTGCATATCAGCCGAAGGGTTCAAAGAAGCCGGAAATATTCTGCTGGAGTCCGGAAAGCGGCGAACTGCTGCTTCCGGACGGACAGCATACACAGGCTGATAAAATCATCCGGAAGGACGGCAGCCTGTTCTGCCGCTCCAAAACGGACGGCGGCATCTATACCTACCGCGAAAACGCAATGCAAAAGCTGACCGCCGAAGAATTCAGAGCGCGGGATTTCAGACCGGTATCCGGCAATACGTTCCTTGCAATCGGTGAAAACGGGATGCTGGTGCTCTGCACATCCGAAAAATTGCAGGCGGTTGATCAGGCGGATTGTCTGCTTGCCGCCGGCAGGCTCCCGAAGGATTCTGAAAGCACAACGGAGGTGCCGGAATGATACAGATTCTCCGGACGGAAACGCTTGCGCAGCGTGCCGGTGTATATTATGTCCGGATTCAGGCAATGGCGCGCAAGTATCACATCACACTGGAACAGGAATTTGATGCGCATGATACGCCCGATGCAAAATACATTCTGCTGACGGAGGATGATTTCCCTGTCGCCACATGCAGGCTCTATCCTGCGGATGCGGAAACGGTGATGCTCGGCAGAGTGGTCGTGCTGCCGGAATACCGCCGCCGCGGACTCGGCAGTCTTGCCGTGCGGGAGGCGGAGCAGTGGGCGAAGGCGCTCGGCTTCCGGAAGGCGGTGCTGGAAAGCCGTGAGGAAAAGGTTGGGTTTTATGAGAAGCTCGGCTACCGCGCAGACCGCAGCCGTATCATTCACGGGGAGACATTTACCTGTGTCCATATGGAAAAGCTGCTGTAACATGAAACAAAGCGAACCGGAATCCGCGCCGGTTCGCTGTTTTTCTGTTCCGGCAAAATTATTTCGATGAATTTCAAAATACCTCTTGACAAACGGAAGAAAATGTGGTATATTGTATTTAGACGGAAATCAAAATACCGTCTTTTTTACCGGTAAGTATTTCGATCATCTTCAAAATACAAGAGGAGGACATCAAATGAACATCACATTTTCCGATTCAGTGATTACCGGATATATCGTCAGCGGCGCTGCTGCGATTCTGCTGACACTGATCTTTGTACTGTTCTGGAAGATCAAAACGAAGGCGGCGCTCATCCCGATGCTGGTCGGCGCGGCAACGTTTATGATCTTTGCAGAGGGGCTGAAAGCGGTTCCCGCGCTTCCGCTTCTAAGCGGAACCAATGCAGTATCGCAGAAAATCCTCAGTACGCCGTGGCTCTATTATCTGGTTGCCGGACTGCTTGCAGGCATCTTTGAGGAGACCGGCAGACTGGTCGCATTCCGGTTCGTGCTGAAAAAGCACAGGACGCGCAAAACGGCGCTCGATTACGGCGTCGGACACGGCGGCGTGGAAGCCGTATTCACGAGCATCAGCTATCTTGCCACTGCGATGCTCGGCAAGCTGGCGAACAGCGGTATGCTGGATGCGCAGATGCAGACCCTGCCTGATACGATGAAGGAAACCTATATGCAGCAGCTTGCCGACCGCGCGAACGTGACCTTCGGGCAGCTGATGCTCTGGCTGCCGGAGCGCGCAACTGCGATCATCTTCCATATTGCGATGTCGGTGCTCGTATTCTGTGCGGTGCGGCAAAAGAAACCGCTGCTGTTCTTTGCGGCAGTCCTGCTGCATACACTGCTCGACTTTTCCTGCGTGCTTTATAAGCCGCATCCGGTCTTGACGGAGATTCTGCTGTTCGCCTTTGCCGTCGTGATGCTGGTCATTTCGATCCGTGTGATATACCGGAGACTGCCGGAGGAACAGGAGGTGCAGACATGAAGGATATCTGGAGTGCAATGGCGGATCCGACGCGGCGTGAGATCCTCACGCTGCTGCAAAAGAAGGATATGACCGCCGGTGAGATTGCGGAGCAGTTCGAGCTTTCCGGCGCGACGGTTTCGCATCATCTGAAAATTCTGCGCGAAGCCGGGCTGATTCTCGCAGAAAAGGAAAAGCAAACCATTACCTACAGCCTGAATATGACCGTATTTCAGGATTTTTTGAAAGGAATCGCCGGATTTTTCGGCGTGAAGGGAGACAACGATGAAGCTTGATACATTTAAGAAAATTGTGATTGCATCACTTTCTGCTGCGGTACTCAATCTGATCGCAGCGATAGGGTATATTCTGACGCTGCCGGAGCAGGTACCGACACATTTTGATGATAAACTGGTCTGCAACGGTTACGGTTCGCGCTGGACAGGGCTGCTGATGCCGGCAGGATTTCTGATTATGTTCGGTTTGACGCTGCTGATTTATTCGTTCAGCAAAAACAAACATAAAAATCTGCATATTATGCGGCTTGTGGCGCTGCTCTGTACGGCGATTTTTGTTGTTGTAACCTGGTTTGTGCTGTTCATGATGCGCAGCGATGTCAAGCTAGGTGAGGTGCTCAGCAAGCAGTTCTGGTGGGTATTCCCCGTGCTTTACGGCGCGGTGTTTCTCATCATCGGCAATTATCTTCCGACTGTGCGGCAGAATAAAGTGCTCGGCTACCGGACGCCGTGGACGCTGAACAATACGCAGTGCTGGAAGCTGACGCATCAGCTTGCCGGAAAGCTCGCTGTGATCACCGGTCTGCTGACGCTGATCGCCGGACTGGTGATGAAGGCAGCCGGTGTGGAAAGCATGGCGGCATATATGGTTATTACGTTTGCGTCGCTGGCAGTCGTGGTGCTTGTGCCGATGGTCTATTCCTCTTTTCACAGAGCAGACTGATTTGCAGAAAACAGAACAGCCGGTGGGATTGGCTGCACTGATATAAAAGTATTACGCCATGGTATTTCTGATTTACTGTCAGAAGTGCTATGGCGTTTTTATTGCGAAAATGCATGAGAATATATCAGAATTCAGCTTCCTGCCGGTTTCGGCATTGTTTCTTTATATATAAAGAATGAAAAATATCTGTGGAACAGCAGAATGATCAATTCTCTCAGAGTGTCGGCGGCGAACTTTAGATCAATGGATGCGGGCACTGCCCGCATCCTTCGGCTTTTGTTTTCGTATGCTGCCTTCCGGAAATGATTTGCAAGTCTTTATTGACATTTCCATTTGTTTTGTATATAATAAAAGCAAAGACGATACCTGAAACGGAAAGGAGCGTCTGCGTTATGCGTTTCGACAGGATACAGAAAACAGCCCTGATCGTCAATGCGGTCATACTGGCGCTTGTCTTTGCGCTTATGGGCTTTTTCCATTATTGCGAAGTAAGCTTTATGACATGGTTCAGCATCCCGACAGCGGCGGTTTATCTGCTGGGATTTTGGCTGATCGTGCGCGATAAACTGGATATATACGTCTGGATGGTCTACTGCTGGCTGACGCTCTATATGTGTCTCGGTACGGTCTGTCTCGGCTACGGCTACGGCTTCCATTTGTACTGCTTCTCGATGATCCCGATTATTTTTGTGACGGAATATCTGGCGTATAAGCTGCACCGCCGCAGCATGCGTGCGAATCATATCAGTATTGTGATTGCGGCGGCGTATCTGCTCTCGACTGGCTATACGGCATACAACGGACCGGTTTATCAGATCGAGCAGCGCGCCTCGGCATATTTCTGGATCGGCAATGCACTGACGGTGTTCTGCTTTCTGATCTACTATTCCAATTATCTTGTGAATGCAGTCATCAGCTCCGAGGAAAAGCTCTCGGATATGGCACATAAAGACCGCCTGACCGGACTGTATAACCGGCATTATACGCTCGATCATCTGGATGCGAAGTCTGCGGCGCAGTCGGACGGATTTCTTGCGATTGCCGACATCGACAACTTTAAGAAGATCAACGACCGCTACGGACACAATGCCGGTGATGCCGTGCTGAAAACGGTCGCGGAACGGATGCAGCAGAGCTGTGCGGGATGTCTCGTTGCGCGCTGGGGCGGTGAGGAGTTTCTGATCGTCTCGGAGAAGCCGTTTGCCGAGGGCATCGCACTGCTCGATGCGATGCGGCAGGAGATTGCCGGTGCGCCGGTGCAGTTTGAA
>CAMHUJ010000052.1 GCA_946188175.1 uncultured Ruminococcus sp. | reverse complement strand
CCGCCGCCGCCGTATTCCCAGAGCCCGATTGATTCAAAATACTGTGCAGGCGTTGCACCGTGCCGCGCAATGCATTCCTCATGCTCGGTCTTTGTCTCACTGATATGCGTGTAGACCGGCTGTTTCTCTGCATGTGCGAGCTCCGCAACGCCGCGGTGCAGGCTCTCATCACTCGTATATTCCGCATGGAACCCGAGCCGGTAGCCGATGCGCGGATGTATCTTCCGGAACTTCTGGAACTGATCGTTCAGACGCTCGACATCCTTTGCAGAGCCGTTGATGCTGCCGCAGAGCACGCCGCGCAGTCCGCATTCAATCGCTGCCTGCACAGTGCTGTCCGGATAAAAATACATATCAAAGAATGCCGTCGTACCGGATGCGATATATTCGAGATTCGCAAGGCGGTCAAAGGCATAGACATCCTCCGCCGTCAGCCTGTCCTCATAGGGAAATACCTTCTCAAACAGCCATGTTTGCAGCGGTACATCCTCCGCAAAGGAGCGCAGAAACGTCATTGCCGAATGCGTATGTGCATTCTTGAAGCTCGGCATCAGCAGATTGCCCCTGACGTCGATCTCTCGCTCGAAAGCAGGCAGCTCCGCAGGCGTTTCACCGATATAGCTGATCTGATCGCCGTCTGTCCAGAGCTCGCCGCGCTGCACGGCGCAGTCCTCTGCCATTGTCATAATATTTGCATTATAAAAACGAATCATACTGTGGTACCTTCTTTCGATATCTGCGGATTACAGACTGTCGGCGCTGTCAACCTGCCGCAGCGCCTCCTGCATCGCCTCCACGGCAACCTGAATGCTGCCGATCTCATCAAACGGCTCTGCAAATGCCGCAGCGCCCTGCAAGGTCAGATAGGAGCCGTAATAATCCAGCAGCTGCTGTCCGCGGTCTAAGATACGCGTGATCTGTCCGCCGCCGTATTCACGGTATGCAGGATTCCCGATGCGGTCATACTGGAAAAAGCTGACCGCATGCAGGAACTGCGCCATTAAGCCGTAAAAGACCTGCTCCATCTGATCAAACAGCGCATCGGCTTTCTGCGTTTTGGAGAGCTTGCCGCGCATCGCCTGCCGTTCATGAAAAATGTCAATCTCCTGCACGCCCCTGCGGATCCAGCCCTTGACCGTCTCGCCGAAATTGCCGAGCGAAAAGGTCCGCGAGGAATCCGATACAAAGGTATATTCCTTCGTCAGGATATAGCGGCGGAAGTCTGTATCCATTCCGTTATTTTTCAGCAGATCGACTGTCAGGGCATAATTGACCTTCGTATGGCTCCGCAGATGCTTCTTTTCCCAGTGCTGTATCTGCCGGAGCGTTTTTTCACCCTTGCTGTTTCTACCCATGGATCCGCCTCCTTTGCCGTAAATTCTGTCAGATGAGCTTATGCATCTCCGTCAGTGCCTGCCGGACAAGCTGCTCAAACTGCGGGGCAGCCTTGTCACCTGCCTCCTTGACCTCCTCATGCGTCAGCGGATGCGGCGAGATGCCTGCCGCCAGATTGCTGATGCAGGATACGCCGCAGATTTCCATGCCGCAGTGCCGCGCCGCAATGGCTTCGATTGCAGTGCTCATGCCGACTGCATCCGCGCCGAGCATCCGGAACATCCGGATCTCTGCCGGCGATTCATATGCCGGACCCGCAGTCTGGATATAAACGCCCTCTTTCAGCGGAATCTCCGCATTGACTGCAATCTTCCGGATGATCTGATTCAGGCGCTTGCTGTAGACCTCGCTCATATCAGGAAAACGCACGCCGAGCGCATCGAGATTCTGACCGCGCAGCGGCGAGGGCACGAAAATCGAAATCTGATCGGTGATCAGCATGAACTCCCCTGCGTGCATTCCGGGCTGAATGCCGCCTGCCGCATTCGTCAGGAACAGCACCTTTGCGCCGAGCATATGCAGCAGACGAACCGGCAGAACCGCCTCCTGCGGCGTATAGCCCTCATACATATGTACTCTGCCCTGCATCACCGCGACCGGCACGCCGTCACAGTATCCGAATACAAACCGTCCGGCATGCCCTGCGACCGTCGAAACCGGAAATCCCGGAATCTCCGCATAGGGCAATGTTTCTTTCACATCAATTTTCTCTGCGAATCCGCCGAGTCCCGAGCCGAGAATCAGCGCGATCTCCGGCTGAAAGCTGATCCGCTCCTTTACAAATGCAAAGCATGCATCAAGCTGCTCCTGTACCGTCATATCTCCGGCACCTTCCTTTCTGTTCATGTTCTGATATCCGGCTCCGGATTTTCAACCGGCACATCCGGCGGTGTGATATACTGTGCCTCCGGATTCTCAAATACTGCCACCTCGGGGTTCTCAAACGTCCCCTCCGGTTTCTCCGGCACCGCATGCAGCTGCTCCGGCACGGCATCCGGCTTTTCAAATACGGCGCTGTGCTCCTGCAAGCCGTTCTCGATCTGCTGCACGCTCTCCGACAGTCTCCGCTGGAGTCTGTCGCCGTGATAGGCAATCAGATTGATGCTGCGCTCCATGGTATGCTGCAAGGCGTCAGAGGTTTCATTCAGCTTTGCAATCACGGCGTCATTTGTCGTATCCGGCGAGAGATATGCGCCGATCTGCCGCTCCATGGCGCTGATCTGGCTGCCCATGGTATCAAGGCTCTCCGTCATCAGCTTGAGCTGCGCCGTCTGCATATTGGCAAGCGTATCAGATGTCTCATTCAGCTTTTTGACCATGTATGCGGAATAGCGCTCGACCTTGCCGTCGAGAGCATCCAGCTTCTGATCCATTTTCGTCAGGAAATCTGCAAGTGCATTTGCTGCTTCGCTCATTAGAAAAACCTCCTTTTCGTTCGTATCAAACGATTATGATTCTGCGCCGTAAAGATAAATGCGCTGTTCCTCTGTCAGCGTGTCGATCTCGATATCCATGCTTTGCAGCTTTCTGCGCGCAACGGCTTCATCGACCGCACGCGGCACATTGTTCAGCATTTCCGTCACATTGCTGCGGTTCTGAATCAGCCATTCCGCACTGAGTGCCTGAATTGCAAAGCTCATATCCATGATCTCTGCCGGATGTCCGTCACCGGCTGCGAGATTGACCAGTCTGCCTTCTGCGATCACATAGATCGTCACGCCGTTCGGCAGCGTATAGCCCATGATATTATTGCGTGCCTCAAAGGCTCTGACTGCGAGCTTCCGGAGCCCTGCCATATCGACCTCGACGTCAAAATGGCCCGCATTGCAGAGAATCGCGCCCTCATGCATATTGAGGAAGCTCTTTTCCGTAATGACATGATTGCAGCCCGTGACCGTCACGAAGAAATCGCCGGCCTTCGCGGCATCCTCCATTTTCATGACGGTAAAGCCGTCCATGACCGCCTCGATTGCCTTGACCGGATCGACCTCGGTGACAATGACCTTTGCGCCGAGTCCCTTGGCACGCATCGCCGCACCCTTGCCGCACCAACCGTAGCCTGCGATCACGACCGTTTTACCTGCGACGATCAGATTCGTTGTACGGTTGATGCCGTCCCAGACAGACTGACCGGTGCCGTAGCGGTTATCGAACAGATGCTTGCAGTCTGCATCGTTGACGAGCATCATCGGGAATTTCAGCTCACCGGCTGCCGCCATGGCTTTCAGGCGCAGGATACCGGTCGTGGTCTCCTCGCAGCCGCCGATGACATTTGCAAGATACTGCGGATATTCCTTGTGAATCAGCGTGACAAGGTCGCCGCCGTCGTCGATGATGAAATGCGGCTGCGCTTCGATCACGCGGCGCGTATGCGCTTCGTATTCCTCGGGGGTCGTGCCATGCCACGCAAAGACATTCAGTCCGCCGTGAACAAGCGCCGCAGCGACATCATCCTGCGTGGACAACGGATTGGAGCCGGTAATATACATCTCGGCGCCGCCTGCCGCCATGACACGGCAGAGATACGCAGTTTTCGCTTCGAGATGAATCGAGAGCGCGATGCGCTTGCCTGCAAACGGCTTCGTCCGCGCAAATTCCGCCTCAATGCTCCGCAGCAGCGGCATATTTCCTTTGACCCATGCGATTTTCTGTTCGCCGCTCTCCCAGAGCGACAGATCACGGATTTCACTGTTCATTGTTTATCTGCTCCTTCTTTGATAGATTGACCGGTTGATTCTGTATCGTCCGTCACAGCGCTGCGGCGAGCTCTGCATCGGTATACCGCTTTGCACTGAGCACCGTATGCTCCGCCGGAAACAGCTGACGGCAGATGTGCTATCAGCGCATCCTCTCCGCTGATGCCGCGCGCCTTTGCATAGGGCGAAGCATCAAAAAAGCCGCAGAGCATATCGAACCAGACCTCGCTGCCGTTTTCGTCCACGCGCTCCTTCCGGACGGCGTCTATGGTTTTGCATACATCATCCGTTTCCAGATAAAGGATGCGGAACGCTTTGCCGTCCAGTACGCGGCGAATCTGCCGGTAGAAATCAATGATTTCCGCATCGGATGCATTGCGGAACAGCATCATATCCTCAATGATATTCTGAAACAGTGAGCATTCAAAGACCATATTGTCGCCGTGCAGATTTTCAAAGCGCCGCAGAATCACCGATCTGAACGCATCAAGCGGCATTCTCCCGTTATAGATCTCATACTGCTCAAGGTCCTTATAAAAGGCATCGTGCGCCGTCCGGATTTTCGTATAACAGATGATTCTGTGACCGTCCTCTGCAAATGTATTCGCTTCAATCTGCGGGAGCAGCTCCGGATATTTCGCCTTCACATCCCCGTACTGCCGTTCATCCGTATACGCACACCATGCAAGCTCCGCCGGATTGTAGTCGCCCTCGCGGAATACCGTACAGCCGCAGCAGCATTCCTCCAGTTTCCAGACAAGCGTGCTTTTGCCGCTGCCCTGCAAGCCTTCTGCAAAATAATTCATCCGCTGCTCCTTTCATACGGTTTACAATACGTATTTTACCATATATTGCGATAAAATGCAAGCGTTCCTTCCGTTTTTCACACAGGACGCCGCAAATTTCATGAACCACTTGACGAATCAGCGATTTTGTAGTAAAATATATAAGGATAAAAGCGCGATTTCTCCGGCATGCCGCAGAGCCGCGCGAACCGGTGACTGTCTGCCCCGATGCAGGCAGATATTTTGTTCCGGTCAGGAAAGAGGTATCAGTTTTATGAACGCTGCGCAAAGCGAACATTCTTCCATGTTTGCCGCCAGAAATCTGACGATGCTCGTTGATTTTTACGAGCTGACAATGGCAAACGGTTTTCTCGAAAACGGGCTCGGCAATGTCACGGTCTGCTTTGATCTGTTCTTCCGCACAGTGCCCGATCACGGCGGCTATGCGATTATGGCAGGTCTCGAGCAGGCAATCGAATATCTGAAGAATCTGCACTTCACGGATTCGGATATTGCGTATCTGCGGGAAAAGCATATTTTCTCGGAGGAATTTCTCCGGTATCTTGCTGACTTTACATTCGCCTGCGATGTCTGGGCGATTCCCGAGGGCACGCCGATCTTTCCGTATGAGCCGCTGCTGACCGTCCGCGGTCCGGCAATGCAGGCGCAGTTTATTGAAACCATGCTGCTGCTGACGGTCAATCACCAGTCGCTGATTGCGACCAAGGCAAACCGCATCGTCCGTGCAGCCGACGGCAGACCCGTCATGGAATTCGGCTCCCGCAGAGCACAGGGCAGCGATGGCGCACTCTACGGCGCAAGAGCAGCCTATATCGCAGGTGCAGCCGGTACGGCATGTGCAATCTGCGACAGGGAATTCGGCGTTCCGGCGCTCGGCACTATGGCGCACAGCTGGATTCAGCTCTTCCCGACCGAGCTGGACGCCTTCCGCGCCTATGCAAAGGTCTATCCGGACGCCTGCACACTGCTCGTCGATACCTTCCATGTACTGAAATCCGGCGTTCCGAATGCGATTACCGTATTCAAGGAGCTGAAAGCCGCCGGTCATACGCCGCAGGGCATCCGCATCGACAGCGGCGATATTGCGTATCTCTCGAAAAAAGCCCGCATCATGCTCGATGAGGCAGGGCTGCCCGAGGTCAAAATCATCGCATCCAATTCGCTCGATGAATACCTGATCCGCGATCTGCTCGTACAGGGCGCACAGATCGACAGCTTCGGCGTCGGCGAACGGCTTGTGACCTCGCGCTCCGAGCCGGTCTTCGGCGGTGTCTATAAGCTCGCCGCCGCAGGCTCGAAGGAGGCGCCCGATGTCCTGACACCGCGCATCAAGCTCTCCGAAAACGCATCCAAGATCACAAACCCCGGCTTCAAAACGCCGTGGCGTCTCTTTGACAACGAAACCGGCATGGCAATCGCAGACGTCATCACGCTTGCCGATGAGGTCATCGACGATACGCAGCCCTATGTGATCTTCGATCCGGAATTCACATACAAGCGCAAGACGCTGACCAATTTCCGCGCCGTGAAGCTGCATGTACCGGTCTTTGAAAAGGGCAGATGCGTCTACGAATCGCCCTCAATCGAGACCATGCGCACATACTGCAAGGAACAGCTTGACACGATCTGGGATGAGGTCAAGCGCTTTGAAAATCCCCATGCATATTATGTAGACCTCTCTGAACCGCTCTGGAAGCTCAAACGTGAAATGCTTGACCGCTACTTTGCGGAATAATGACCGAAGGAAAGGATTATCCAGATGAATTTTCCGATCTACCGCATCCATATGGGACCTGCACGCTGCGCCGCCGATCTGACAGACGGCAGTGAGCGCGGCGAATATGTCCCGCAGGATTATATCCTGCACGCACTCGGCAGACCGATGCGCTCCGTCAATCTGATGTACTGCTACTATCCGCTGGACGAGTCCTTCCCCATGCGCGCACAGGACGCCTTTGCAGGGAAGGAAATGACAAACCAGTGGGACACGCCCTATGAGGATTATTTCCCGTATACCGGCGGCTTAAACGGCAGCCGCGACGGCGAAGTATTCAGGCAGATGCAGGATATCCGCCGCCACGGTCAGGATGTCACACTGACGCTCGTCATTGACCCGAATGTCCCCGATGAGCATCTCGTCGCAATCGCCGAGGACTTAAAGCCCTACGGCAGAGTGCTCCTGCGCATCAATCACGAGGCGACCGGAGACTGGTTCGCATTCAACAAGCGCGCAGACTATGCGGAAATCGCACAGTTCTTTGTCCGCGCCTGCGATATTATCCGTACCCATGCGCCGAATGTCCAGACGATCATCTGCATCGGCGGCATCGAGGACCCCGAATCCGACGAAATGGTCAAGGAGGAGGAATTCGCCTGCACCGTTCCGGCAGCCGATATCTGGTCGGTCGATAAATATATGGCGCTGCACTGGGGCTGGCCGTATGATATCGCCGAAAAGGGCGGCATCTCCCATAACCGGCACAGCTACAAGGATGTTTACGATCTCACCAAGCGCTCCTTCCGCCGCTTCACCGAATTAAACGGCGGACAGACAAAGCCTATGGTCATGAGCGAATTCAATGCCGACGGCGATGTGACAGGTCCCTATGAACAGTGCGATATGGTGGACGGCTTCTTCCGGCTCGTAAAAGAGGATCCCGAGAACTGGCTGACCGGCATCAATTTCTATCAGTTCCGCGACAGAGGCCGGCTCGGTCTCGAAACCGAGGACCCGAATCATCCGGAGAACGGCATTCCGCAGCCTGTCATGGAAACCTTTAAGCAATGGATCAACGATCCGCTGTTTCTGCCGGAGATCATCGAATGCGGCGAAGCGGCGCTTCCGGTCACACTCCGCTGGGGCAATGCCGATGATGCGGAGGGACTCGCGGTCAGAGTACAGGTCAAAGCCGATCCGCATTTCTTCGAGCTGCGCTTCGGGGATGATAAGAATAACTACATGATCGAATGCAACGGCAAATGGTTCTATAAGGCGCCGGAAACCGATTATCTCGATCTGATGCCCGCCTTCTACGGCAAGCGCATCACCGCGCCCGCAGAGCTGACGCTGAAAATCTTTGCGCCGCCTGCATCCGGCATGAACGATCTCGAGATTCCGGACGGACTGATGAACAGCTATACGACAGTCACGAAGCTGCCGGAGCTGCGCATTGCGTATGCACCCGTGGAGCCTGCCCGTGAATGATATCTTATATGTAACCGATCTGGACGGCACGCTTTTGCAGCCGGATGTCACAATCTCCGACGAAAGCGCTGCCATTCTGCAAACGCTGCTGGAGCAGGGGCTTCCGCTGACCTGTGCAACTGCACGCACGAGCTTTTCCGTCATGCCGATTCTGCGCGGACTGCCCTTCCGGCTGCCGCTGATTCTGCAAAACGGCGCCGTGCTGCATGACCCTGTACAGGACCGCATCGTCTCTGCGGCGGCAATCGCGCCGGAGGCATATTTGCAGGTGCTCGCAATCTATGCCGCACACGGCTTCAACGGCTTCGTATTCTGTGTGCCGGAGGATCATCTGCGCTGCTGCTATACCGCGCTGACAACGCCGCATATGCAGCGGTATTACAGTGAACGCCGCGAAAACTATAACAAGCCCTTCGATCAGGTCAAAACGCTCCCTGAGCTTGCCGACCGGAATCCGGTTTACCTTTCGCTCAATGCGCCGAAGGAG
>CAMHUJ010000051.1 GCA_946188175.1 uncultured Ruminococcus sp. | reverse complement strand
AACATGGGCGATGACTGCGGTACCGGTGTTGCATTTACCCGTGACCCGGCAACCGGTGAGAAGAAGCTCATGGGCGAGTTCCTGAAGAACGCACAGGGCGAGGACGTCGTTGCAGGTGTCCGTACCCCGATGCCGATCGCACAGATGGAAGAAGAGTTCCCGGATGCATACGCAGAGTTCATCAAGGTCTGCAACATCCTCGAGGAGCACTATCATGATATGCAGGATATGGAGTTCACTGTCGAGAACAAGAAGCTCTACATGCTCCAGTGCCGCAACGGTAAGAGAACTGCTCCGGCAGCTCTCCAGATCGCTTGTGACCTCGTTGACGAGGGCATGAAGACCGAGGAAGAGGCAGTTCTGATGATCGATCCCCGTAACCTCGACACCCTGCTTCACCCGCAGTTCGATGCAAAGGCTCTGAAGGCTGCAAAGCCGCTCGGCAAGGGCCTCGGTGCATCCCCCGGCGCAGCTTGCGGTAAGGTTGTCTTTACTGCTGATGACGCTGAGGCATGGAACGCCCGCGGCGAAAAGGTCGTTCTCGTTCGTCTGGAGACCTCTCCGGAGGACATCACCGGTATGAAGGCATCTCAGGGTATCCTGACTGTCCGCGGCGGTATGACCTCTCACGCAGCTGTTGTTGCCCGCGGTATGGGTACCTGCTGCGTTTCCGGCTGCTCCGAGATCAACATGGACGAGGCAAACAAGGTCTTCACGCTCGCAGGTGAGACCTTCAAGGAAGGCGATCCGATCTCTATCGACGGCACCACCGGTAACATCTACAAGGGCATCATCCCGACGGTTGACGCTCAGATCGCAGGCGAGTTCGGCAGAGTTATGGGCTGGGCAGACAAGTTCCGCAAGCTCAAGGTCCGCACGAACGCTGATACGCCGGCAGATGCAAAGAAGGCAAGAGAGCTGGGCGCAGAGGGTATCGGTCTCTGCCGTACCGAGCACATGTTCTTCGAGCCGTCCAGAATCGCTGCATTCCGTGAGATGATCTGCGCAGATACTGTTGAGCAGCGCGAGGCAGCTCTGGCAAAGATCGAGCCGATGCAGCAGGCAGACTTCGAGGCTCTCTATGAGGCTCTCGAGGGCAACCCTGTTACCATTCGTTTCCTGGATCCGCCGCTTCACGAGTTCGTTCCGACCGAAGAGGCTGATATCAAGGCACTGGCTGACGCACAGGGCAAGACCGTTGAGCAGATCAAGGCGATCATCGCTTCTCTCCACGAGTTCAACCCGATGATGGGTCACCGCGGCTGCCGTCTGGCTGTCACCTATCCGGAGATCGCTGCAATGCAGACCAAGGCTGTCATCAAGGCTGCTATCAACGTTCAGAAGAAGCATGCTGACTGGACCGTTAAGCCGGAGATCATGATCCCGCTGGTCGGCGAAGTCAAGGAGCTCAAGTTCGTTAAGGATGTTGTCAAGAAGACCGCTGACGAGGTCATCGCTGCTGCAGGCGCAAAGCTGGAGTACGAGATCGGTACCATGATCGAGATTCCGCGTGCAGCTCTGACTGCTGATGCCATCGCTAAGGAAGCAGACTTCTTCTGCTTCGGTACCAACGACCTCACGCAGATGACCTTCGGCTTCTCCCGTGACGACGCTGGTAAGTTCCTCGGCGCATACTATGACACCAAGATCTTTGAGAACGATCCGTTCGCAAAGCTGGATCAGGTCGGCGTCGGCAAGCTGATGAAGATGGCAATCGAACTGGGCAAGCCGGTCAATCCGAAGCTCCACTGCGGTATCTGCGGTGAGCACGGCGGCGATCCGTCCTCTGTCGAGTTCTGCCACCAGATCGGTCTGGATTACGTTTCCTGCTCGCCGTTCCGTGTGCCGATCGCAAGACTGGCTGCGGCACAGGCTGCACTCCGCAAGTAATTCATTCCCGATTCTGTAACTGAATCACAACACCCCCGCAGATTCCGGTCTGCGGGGGTGTTTTTCATCTGTTTATACATACGTTATGGGATAGCACATGCTGAAATGCGCCCCATAAGATAGTATCACATTGCACACCATAACAAAAATAAGCGCAGCCGCACCGACTGCGCTTTTATTATGATATAAAAATCAGGTTTGACCGGAGTTCATTATACATCATCCCCACTTCGGGTGAGAATCGAGCAGCTTGAAGCGATAGCCGCGTGCGATGAGGTCCTGCAGCACCGCAGGCAGGATACGCACGGTCCCCTCCTCCGTATCATGAAACAGAAACACGACCGGCGTATCCGGTTCATCGTCAAACCAGCCGATTGTCTCGCGGTATGACTTCATAAAATACTCCTCATCGGGCAGCTGATCGGTATTGCCCTTCTGCCACTTGTCATTGTCGCCGGCGTTCCAGTCAAACCACTGATAACCTTCCGCGACAATCCGCTGCTTGATCTCCTCGCTGACAGCCGCCGCATGCTTCGTTGTCGAGCCGCCCGGAAAGCGCACGCAAAGCCGCTCCGGCAGTTCTCCGCAGGCATTCTGCGCCGCCTGCCGCCACTGCGCAAGCTCATTCATAAACGCATCCGCCGAAGCATAGCACTTGCTCATATCATGCGTATAGGAATGGCAGGCGATCAGATTTCCGCGGTTTACAATGTCCGCCGCATATTCCGGATAACGGTCAACGAATGAACCGACCGTAAAAAACGTCGCCCTGGCACCGTAATTATCGAGAATATCCAGCACCTGCGGCGTATTCTTGCAGGGACCGTCGTCAAATGTCAGGTAGATATCACGCAGAACCGCAGGCTGTGCGGCGGTCTGCGGCGCGGTTTCCGCAGCGGAAACCGAAGTCACGGCAGCGGTCTCCTCCGCCGGAGCGGCGGCCGGTGTCCCGCCCTCTGACGTATGGTTGACGCAAAAGGCGATCAGCGCATACAGTGCCCAGACGCCCAGCAGCAGCAGCTTCAATGCAGAATTATTTTGTTCCGATGTTTTTTCACTCATGTATTTCAACTTCGCTTTCTCTGAAATCTGCTTTCTATATTATAACACCGCGCCCGCGGCATGTCAATATCCGGAATCTTAGATTATTCTGAAAAAACAGGTGCCGATGTTCGGCGATTTGTCAAATCGCATATGAAATTCTCCGCAGCACTTGACAAGCACCGGATTTCATTGTATAGTTAGATAGGCAATCAATCTGCGAAAAGGAGTTTCCGCTTATGATTCAGGGACTGCACCATATTTCCATGAAAACAGCAACCGATGCAGAATATCAGAAGGTACGCGCATTTTATGCTGATCTGCTCAAGCTGCGCATCATCATGGAATGCGATGCCTGCACACTGCTGGATACCGGCAGCGGCATCATCGAGATTTTCCGGAACGGCACCGGACCGGCGCCGCAGGGCGTGATCCGGCATTTTGCATTCGCCGTCGGGGATGTTGACGCCTGCATTGAGGCAGTGCGCGCGGCAGGATATCCGATTCATGTCGAGCCGAAGGATGTACAGATCGGCGGCGATCCGGCATTTCCGGCACGCGTCGGCTTCTGCATCGGACCGCTCGGCGAACAGGTCGAATTCTTCTGTCAGAAGTGGTGAACCGTATGGAGGAACAAAACGCACTTTTTATTCGCGGACTTCGCATCGGCTGGGAGGATATCCCGCAGGAGAGCTATCTGCGGCGGATTCCGGCGATCTCCGCACTGGATACGCTGGAATTCCGGCAGCATGTCACCTTCTTTGCCGGTGAAAACGGCAGCGGCAAATCGACGCTGCTTGAGGCAATCGCCGTCGCATACGGCTTTAATCCGGAGGGCGGCACGCGCAATTACAGCTTCTCGACTTACGATTCGCACTCTGAACTATGTGATGCGATGCATCTGACGAAGGGCTGGCGCAAGGCGGAATGGGGTTATTTTCTGCGTGCGGAGAGTTTTTATAATGTGGCGACCGCAGAGGATGCGTATACCCGAATCAGCGGTATTCCGCAGCATTATCATGCGCGCTCGCACGGAGAGAGCTTCTTAAAGCTCGTGCAGAAAAACTTTCGTCCGGAGAGCATCTATCTGCTCGATGAGCCCGAGGCTGCACTCTCGCCGCAGCGGCAATTAACGCTTCTGCTGGAAATTTCGCGCTGCGTACAGGCAGGCTCCCAGTTTCTCATTGCAACGCATTCGCCGATTCTGCTCGGACTGCCCGAAGCGGAAATCCTCTCCTTTGACGGCGGTGCGATCCGCACCTGCGCCTATGAGGACACCGAAAGCTACCGGATCACAAAGCTGTTTCTCGAAGACCGCAGACAGCTGCTCCGGCATATGGATTTGCTCTGACCGCACCCTGCCTTTCCGGAGCCATGACTGCCGTTCCCGTAAACGCCGTGCATGGCTCTTTTTCTGCGCAAAGAAAAAATGATCTTTTAAGGACTTTTTAATCGCTGCCGTGCTATAATGAATCCAGTCCACAAACCAAATCTGCAACAGGATAAGGAGCTGAGCCAATGTTCTTCCGGATGCTGAAAAGCGATCTGCGGCATAACCGCGCACTGAATGTCATACTTTTTCTGTTTATCACCATTGCATCGGCGCTGGTGCTGATCGGTGCGGCACAGGTATATTCCGCCCTGACCGGTTCAACGCGCACAAATAAGCTCTGCCGGAATGCCGATGCAGTCATCCGGACGATCTGTCTTGCCGATCACACAGAGCAGCATATCAAAGAGATCAGCGAAATTCTGGACGCGAATCCGAACATCACAGGCTATTCCGCCTATGAAACATTGCAGCCTGCGACCGCGGGCGTCGATTTTGAGCACTACGAGGAAAAGGATTCCGATGCCTTTCAGAGCCGGGTATTTCGTCTTTCAAAGCAGTGGTTCGGGCACAATCTCGCGTTTGATACCAATGACCGCCCGTTCTATGTTCCGAACGGAAAAATCGCCGTATCGGTTTCCATGCAGGAGCTGACCGGCGCCAAAATCGGCGACACGTTCCGCTTCACGACCGATCTCGGAAACATCTATGAACTTGAAATCTGCTGCTTCTTCAAGACGCCGGAGCGAAGCATCTGCATCATTTCCGATGCTGATTACGAAAAGATCGCCCCTGAATTTGCAAGGCGGCGCATTTTGTTCATGCTGGATTATCCCGGCGTTGTCTATGCAGACCTGACATCGCTCATCACGGATATATACAATACCAATGTCCATGCGGCGGGCGGCAGCATCTACTATGAAGAAAACAACGCTGACAGAACGATTTCGCTTATGGTCTCGGTCTTCGTCGTACTGATCAGCATTTTCATGATCATACTCGTGCTGATGACCGTCCGGTTTACGATCATCGCCTCGCTCAAAGAGGAAGAAAAGGAAATCGGCATCATGCGCGCAATCGGCGTCGAATCGCTGAAATTCCGCTGGCTTTTCGCGGCAAAATACATCGCATTTGCAGCGGTCGGCGGCGTACTCGGCGCGATCATCGGATTTCCGCTTTCCCGCAACGTCGTACTGATGTTCGGCTGCGGTGCACTGAACCCGTCCCTCAGAGCGATGCTCCTGATCAGTGTATGCGCGATCAGCGGCATGATTCTCGTCATGATGCTGTTTACGGTCTTCGTGATGCGCAGAATCCGCCGCATCTCGGTCATTGACGCAATCCGCGGTGAAAACCGCGGCGAACGCTTCCGCCGGAGTACGCTGCTGCATCTGCACCGCTGCCGCAGAATGCCCGTTCCGCTCTATCTTGCAGCCGCGGACATTCTCTCGCGCCTCAAGCGCTATATCTTCCTGCTGATCACCTATATTCTCGGCGCCTGCATTGTGCTGCTGCCGGTGTTCCTGCGGCATTCGATCATAAATCCGGATTTTCTGCGGTACAGCACTGTCACGGACATGGATTTCTACCCCGACTTTACCGCGGAGGCACGCAAGCCCTATGATGAGCGCGCAGATTATGACGGCATCCCGTTCTATGAGCAGCTCAATGCCGAGCTGAAGGAGGCAGGCATCCCTGCGCACTGTGAGCTGTATAATTCCGATATTGCAATGCTCTGCAAGAACGGCACATCATTGCGGCAGTATCACTTCTGCTATGATATCGCACATCCGGAGAAGCTGATCTGCCGTCCGGACGGACAGCCGCCGAAGCTCGCCAATGAGATCGCGCTGAGCTGGCATACCGCCAAAATGCTCGGCATCCGGATCGGCGATACAGTCGAAATGGAATGCAAATCAATGGATTTCATTGACGGCGCATTGCAGGAGGTCACACACAGCGACGCATTTGTTGTCACCGGCTTTATCGACCATATGGAATACGGCTGGCCGCTTGCCGTCGCCGGTTCGGAATACCGGTATCCGGAGGACAGTCAGTACCGTTATAACTGGATCGGCTTCTGCATCGACAGCGACGACAAGGAAGGCGTCTTTCAGCAGATTGTTGACCGTTACGGCAGGGAGAATATCCTGACACCGGATGAAATGATCGTGCAGGAAAGCGAAAGCTACAACCGTGTCCTGACGCTTCTGGTCTATGTCATGGGCTGCATGGTGCTGATCGTCACCGTCCTGATCACCGTACTCTATCTCAATATTTTCATCGCGGAGGATACGCCGGAGATCGCATTGCTCCGCAGCATCGGCTTCTCCGGCACGACGGTCTTTCTCTGGCAGCTGCTGCGCATTGCGATTCTGGCAGTATCCGCGATTCTGATTGCGGTTCTGCTGTTCCGCACGGCAGGCAGCATGCTGGCGGCATTCCTGTTTGAGCAGATTGTCGATCTGACCGGCTTCCGGTTCCTGCCGTTCCCGCTGTTCCTGTGGGGACTGATGCCGCTGATGATGCTGACGGTTGTGCTGCTGCCGGCCGTTCTGCGGCTGCGCCGTATCGGAGAGACCGATCTGCGGCTGCTGAATGAAGAATAAGGAGGATTCTTTCATGTCTGAGATTTTATCTGTCACCGATCTCTGCAAAACATTCATCATCCGGCAGAACAGCAACAATGTGCTCTGCAATATCAATTTCACAATGCAGGAGGGCGAATTTGTCTCCGTCATGGGACCGAGCGGCAGCGGCAAATCGACGCTGCTGTATACGGTCAGCGGCATGGATACGCCGACCTCCGGCGAGGTGAAATTCTGCGGAAAGACGATCTCCGCCATGCCGCAGAAGGAGCTGACACAGCTGCGTCTGCGTGAAATGGGCTTCATCTTCCAGCAGATGTACATGATGAAAAAGCTCTGCATCCTCGATAACATCATCCTTCCCGGCTATCAGGCAGGCGGCAACCGGAAGGCGGTCAATCAGCGCGCAGAGATGCTGATGCGGCGCCTCGGCATCATCGAGACCGCCGGACATGAGATCAAGGAGGTCTCCGGCGGCGAATTGCAGCGTGCCTGCCTCTGCCGTGCGCTGATCAATGAGCCGAAGATCATCTTTGCCGATGAGCCGACCGGTGCGCTGAATTCCAAAGCTGCCGGTGATGTGATGCGCGAGCTGATCATCGCAAACAATGCAGGCACAGGCATCCTCATGGTCACGCACAGCGAGCATGTCGCCGCACAGAGTGAACGCGTGATCTATCTGGTGGACGGCGGCATTCAGGGCGAATTACAGCTCGGCAAGCTCACAGAGCCTTCAGAACTGGGCGCCCGTGAACGCAGACTGCATACATGGCTGAGCGATCTCGGCTGGTAAGGAGAATGGCTATGAAACGACCGATACTCTGCGCCGCGGCAGCGCTGATGCTGCTGACCTGCGGATGCAGCGAACCGACCTATGAGGGCTTTGTGATGCCGGAACAGGGCGCAAGCACGCTCACGCCGGTCTCGTCCTATGCGACCGGCAACCGCTATGCGGGCATCGCGCCGACCGAAGAACAGACCGAAGCCACATTCCGCTCCACCGACGGCCTCTGCGTCATTGACAAAAAGAAAAGCTATTATGATGTCACGCTCGATCTGACGCAGGGCGATCACTACGCCGCAGGCAAAGCATATGCGGAAACGGCACTGCTGGCAGTGCCCGATTACGAAGCATTTATCGACCGGTATATCAATGAACTGATCGGGCAGACCTTCCGGAAAACGCAGAATACGGGGACCGGCGAAGCGATTTCCCGACGCATCCGCGACCTGACCGCTGCGCTTCCGGCAGATTACATGGCAGAGCTGGAAGGCTTTGCCGCGCCGTTTCACGGGGGCAAAACCGGTTTTTCCAACGACGGAAAGCTCACAGATGAAGAAGCAATGCTGCTGCATCTCGTGCCGGATGTGCTGCGCAATACCGCATGCAGTGCGCTGACCGCCGACGGCAGCCGCACCGCATCCGGCAAGCGTCTGACCGCAAGAGTGCTCGAATGGGATCTCGGCAGAAACAATCTCATGTGCAGCGCGCACTGCGTCCTGCATCTCAAAAACGGCACAAGCTCGCTGACAAGCGTCACCTCGCTCGGTCTGCTGGATGTCATCACCGGCATCAATCAGGACGGCGTATTTGCTGCGGTTCTCGATGTCGGTACAATGGATGTGCTGTATGACAGCACCGGCAGGGAGAGCTACACCTTCGCCGTGCGCGAGGGGCTGGAAACCTGCCGGACGGCAAAGAAATTCGGCGATTATATCATCCGCCGCGCACCGTCATTCCCCTACAGCCACAATGTCTTCATCACCGATGAAAACGACGCATTT
>CAMHUJ010000050.1 GCA_946188175.1 uncultured Ruminococcus sp. | reverse complement strand
CAGAAAGCCGAAGGTGTCCTCGTCCGGCAGCGGGATGGATTCATATTGCTTCATGTTGAACGGCTCGATCATCAGGCCGAAATCCAGCAGCCCCCGGTCCAGCTTTTCGGTCACCTCGTCGGCGTTGGCGCTGTACAGGTGAAAGCGGATGCCGGGGTGTTCCCTCTGCAGCGGGATCATCACCCGGGCGAGCTGCCGCATGATCTGCGTCTCCCCGCAGCCAATGAAGATATCGCCGGAGATTTCCTCCTCGCCGTCCGCGGTCTTGCAGACGACAGATGTAACCTTGCCGTTTTCGGTATTGACGCGCTCCACGGCATGACCGAAGCGGATTTCGCCGCCCATTTCCTTCACCTTGGTGCCGACCAGCTCCCAGAGCTGACCCGGACCGTACTTCGGATACCAGAACTGCTCGATCAGCGAGGTTTCGGCATTCTTGTTGTTCTTCTTGCCGGTCAGCTTGCTGAACATATCCTTGATGATCGCAAGGATCGACAGACCCTTGACGCGCTGGCTGCCCCAGTCTGCGGAGATTTCGCGCGGATGTCTGCCCCAGAGCTTCTCGGTATAGCCCTCGAAGAACATGGAATAGAGCTTCTTGCCGAAGCGGTTGATATAGAAGTTCTCGAGATTATCCTCCGGCAGCTTGACAAAGATCGTTTTCAGGTAGCTGAAGCCCGCCTTCATCGTCGTCAGGAAGCCCATGTTTTTGATCGTGGTCATGTTCATGGAGATCGGATAATCGAAGAAGCATTTATTATAGTAGATACGGGAAACTCTGTCACGCACCAGCATGACGACATCTTCCTTCTGCGGGTCGGGACCGCCCTGCGCGAGCGGCTTTTCTCTGCCGAGCACCTGATCGTCATACGAAGGCTTGCCCTGTACCGGCATCAGATCGCTCCACCACTTCATAATGGTATCGTCCTTGGAGAAGAAGCGGTGACCGCCGATATCCATGCGGTTTCCGTGATAGCGGACTGTCTGCGAAATACCGCCCAGCACATCGCTTTCCTCGAGTACGGTGACGCGATATTCCCCGCTGCCGTCTTTCAGCAGCTCATATGCAGCAGTCAGTCCGGCAGGACCGCCGCCGATGATGATAACATTTTTCATTCTCAGTTCCTCTTTTATTTGATTCTGAATTTGTACTGCGCATTGCGGAAAATACAGGTTTATTATACCATACGGCAAACCGGTTTGTCAATACAAACCTTGACCGTTTACTCCGGAATCCGGACAGCCGCCGCCGTCCATGTCATCGGCTCATTGCGGTATTCGGCAGGCATCGGATAGAGCCCCTGTCCGATCGGGACGAGCGCGGCAAGGCGCAGTCCGTTATCGGCAAGCTCCTTCTCGAGTGCATGACGCGTCCAGAAGATATCGTAAATCTGATACTGTCCCCAGCCGTTACTCTGACGGTGCGGAATCTCAAAGCGCGCATTCGGCACATCAAACAGCAGCACGCCGTTCTCGCCGATCAGCTTCCGGAGCTTTGCCCACAGCGTTCTGCGCGCACCGTATTCATAGTGCCGGATAAACCGGAACAGCGTCACGGCATCGTACTCGCCTTCCAATTCATCCGCAAGCAGATCGACCTGCCGGATGTCTACATCCGAATACTGCCGCTTCAGCATCTCAAGCATCGCAGGCGACGCATCACAGGCAGTGCATTCGCCGTAGGGCAGCAGTTCCCGCAGAATTCTGCCCGTACCGCTTGCCAGATCGAGCAGCTTCGGCGACCGGCTGCCGCGCAGCAGATGCTCCAGCAGAACCGATACACTCTGACGCTCCATGAGGTCAAAGCAGTTCTGCGGATAAGACGAAAAGCGCGTATCCTGATAGGTTTCCGCCACATCCTGCCGCTGATAATATGCGCGAAGCTGTGCATTGCCCTTGACCAGATGCAGATTGCGCAGCTTGAGCTGACGGTCCCATTCATAAAGCGTATGAACACCCTGCGGCACAGCTTCCTCGATGCAGGTCTCGACATACTGGACGAATTCCTTGCCCGAGAGCAGACCGCGGAGCTTTTCGGTACGCCACGGCTCCTGAAATGCCGGTGCGCAGGGACCGAGCTGCCGCAGCGCCTTCGTCAGCGAATCGGCATCCGTACCCTCGGCGACCAGACCGATGCCGCAGGCTGCAATCAGCTCCGAAACACCGGCGCAGGGCGTTGCAACAGCCGGAATTCCCAGCAGCATACCCTCAACCGCTGACAGCGAGCAGGCATGATTATAATTCTCCTCTGCATACGGAATCAGCACGCAGTCGATTTCGCCGTAAAATGCGGTCATATCGCAGGAACCGGTGCGGACCTCGCAGTTCTCGGCATCCCGCAGCGCATCCGGCACCGCAACGGCAACTGCATCGCGCCAGAGCACCAGAAAACGAATATCCGGATTCTGCTTCACGACCTCGCAGAGCGCCGGAATGCCTCTTGCCTCCGCCTGCTCCGGACCCATTGGCGAGGATGCAAAGCCGACCGTCAGATGCGCCGGATCCAGCGGACGCGGTCTGCGCGTAAACATCGGCTTTTTCATGTTGATATACGGATACATCACCGCAGGACGCCGGAAGCCGTGCTCCTCCATAATATCGGCGGCGCGGTTCGATGCGACGCAGTAATGCTGGACGCCGAAATCGCAGAGATGCAGCAGCTCCTGCATTTTGCTGCCGCCGAGCGCCTGTGCCGGATTCTGTCCGCTGAGACGCAGAACGGCATTGCGCAGCAGCATACACTGATCGCCTGCCGTCAGGATGCCTGTCGTACTCTCACAGAAGATCAGCAGCGCCGGATCATACTGCCGCATCCAGTCGCCGAGGCAGTCGTCCGGAACATAGTGCACATCGCCGCCGACTGCGGTCTCGCCGCCCTCCGGCTCGATTGACACGATATAGACGGGATGTCTGCCGGAATCGCGCAGCAGCGTATACAAATCCCAGATCTCATTGCGGATCGCCTCGATGCGCGTGCCGCTGCCGAAGGAATTGCAGACAATCGCAATCGGCTTCATGACCTTCGGGTCGGTCAGCCGCTCCATGGATTCGGTCAGCATATTGCGGTAATCGGCGCTGAGCGATTCGAGCGCGGATTCTGTTTCCTCCGCAGAGCGCGCCTTCTGCACCGCATGAAAATCCTGAAACAGCAGCTCGGTACCGATCACCGGCAGCTTGGTCAGCGGCGGCTGACCGACACCGCTCCGGCTCTCCGGCGCGGCAATGCAGAGACTGCGCTCCAGATCATCCGAAACGGCATTGATCGCATCCTGCTCCTCGGCATGGGTTCTTGCAAGCGTCTGCCGCGTCTCCTTGCGAAAATCGGCGATGCGCTGCTTGAATTCCGCGCGGACAATCGCAATCTCGCCTTCAAAGGCTTCCACGCGCTGATTCAGCGCCTCGATCAGATCGACAGCGGCATCGTTAAACTGATTCTGCTTCTCGCCGAACGGCGCCACATACCAGTATGACAGCTTTCTGCCGAGCCGCTTTGCCAGCTTGAATTTTCCGTGCGGTGCCGGTGTGACCGTAAAGCTCTCCTTTGCGGCATGCATCGCACGCAGCTTTTTTTGCAGTACATCCTGTTCCATTGCATCATCCCTCCGCCTTATATTGTAATTCGGAATCATCCTTGTTTTTTGTTTATTCGATCACCCATGTGTGATCGAGTCTGGTGACGCCGGTCTCGTCGATCGGGTCGTAGACCGTAAACCGCACCGCCTGTGCGGCGTAATCATAAGCAAACATATCCATTCTGCGCAGACCGGCATCAAACCAGTATGTGCCTGCGATCAGATTCATCGGCGCAAACCGGCAGCGGATCACGCCGGTTTTGTTCAGCTTCAGCGGCTGCATCCGCTCGCGCTGCGTATTTGTCCCGTAGCAGAGTGCCTTGTCAGCGCGGTAGAGTGCAAGACCGACGAGCGCTTCCTCCGCACGTTCGGGGTCGGCTTCATAGGTCAGCTGCAAAATCACGGTATCGCCGGTGCGGAATTTGTCGATCCGCTCGCCCTGTTCATTGAGCAGGCAGATATCCTTCCATTTTGCAGGCGAACCGGACTGCTCTGCCGTCTCCTGCTTCGGCGCCGCGGATACACTGAGCTGCCGCCACTTTCCCATTTCCTCGAGATATTTCGGATGCACCTCATTCGGCGCGCCCTCCATGCGGATTCTGCCGTCCTCGATCCAGATGGTCCGGTCGCAGATGCGTTCGAGCTGCGCCATACTGTGTGAGACAATGACGATTGTCGTGCCGGACGCCTTGATCTCCATGAGCCGCTCAAAGCATTTCGCCTGAAATGCCGCATCGCCGACCGCAAGGATCTCGTCGATCAGCAGAATATCCGCACCGACATGAATCGCAACCGAAAATGCAAGCCGCATATACATGCCCGAGGAATACGTCCGCACGGGCGTATCAATAAAATCCTGCATCTCGGAAAACTCGATGATCTCATCGAGCCTTGCCTCGATCTCCTGATGCGTCAGCCCGAAGATCGAAGCATTCGTGAAGATATTTTCCCGTCCGGTCATATCGGGATGAAAGCCTGCGCCGAGCTCGATCAGTGAGGAGACCCTGCCGCAGAGCTTTACGCTGCCGCTGTCCGGATAGAGAATCCGGCTCATCAGCTTGAGCAGTGTCGATTTGCCGCAGCCGTTTTTGCCGACCAGGCCGATCGCCTCGCCCGCTTGGACAGTCAGCGAAATGCCGTCGAGCACGGTGCGCGTCTGATAGCGGCGGCGCTCCGGAGAGAGCAGCTTCTCCTTGAGCGACTGCCCCCTGTCGGCATAGAGCCGGAAGGATTTTTTCAGATTCTGGATTTCGATTGCAGCCAAGGCGCTGCCCTCCGTTCTCCGGCGCAGCGGTCATGCCGCATCCGCCGGTGTATTCTCCACACGCTTCGTCAGATCAAAATATTTGCCCTCCGGCAGCGTCAGCTGATTGCCGTTTGCAACATCTTTATAAAGCAGCGCATCGCCTTCGGTATCATAAAGCGTGATATTGAAATGCTCCGGCACAAGCGTCCGGAAGGTCAGCGACGACGCACGCAGTTCGCTGTCCGTCTCGCCGATGACCGCATAGGCATAATTGACCGGCATCCGCATACAGAGCGTCTGCTTCTCCGGATCGAGATTCTGCGGTTCATGGATATACGCGATATTCTCCGGATTGTATATTTTCAGATAATCCTGCGTAAATGCGCGGTCAAGATGAATACCGGCATTGTCCGGCGCACAGATCTGCCAGTTTGCGTCACGGTCCGGCAGCACCTGCGAGACAACATAGTCAAAATTGCGGTACCGCAGCGACAGCTCGGCAAAATGCGGCTTCCACATATCCGTCACGGCGCTTGCGGAGAGACATGTGCAGAAGACGCAGATACTCAGCAGGATGCGCGATGCCTGTCTGCGGTTGTGATTCGGGGCGGTATGATAGATCAGCAGCGCCGCAGCGAGCAGAAAGCCCGTCACGAACAGAAAGCTGTAGAATGAAGGCAGATAACCGTCCGTGCCGCGCCGCATCCAGCCCATGTATTTTTCGCTGACAGCGGTCAGCGTGCAGGGCAGAAAAATTCCGATTCCGGAGAGCAGCAGCAGATTCCGCAGCTTCGATGCTTTCAGCCGGATCAGCGGCAGAAGCTGCCAGAAGCAGGCTGTCGTCAGCACCGCGGTCAGCCATGCCGCCGGATGCATCAGATGCGAAAGAAATCCCAGCAATGAGATCGGCTGCTCCTTTGCAAGCCGCATCAGCTCCCAGACCGGAAAGAACGAGAGCGCGTAGTTTTTCAGGGAATACAGGCTCATGAACGGTTCTTGCAGGTCCATTGCGATGCCGTCATAGGCAGGCGGATAAACATGCTGCCATGCAAAATAGATCAGGCTGTAGCCTGCGACGGTCAGAAGCTGCGGCAGAATGCGTCCGGATGCAGACCGCAGCCATTTGAAAAAGGAGATATCCTTCCCAGCCGGCTGACAGAGTGCCCAAACCAGCAGAAAGAGCACCATTGCCGCAAATGCTTCATAGATCATCACGGCGAGCAGCAGATAGACACAGCTCAGGACGGTATCCTTTTTCCGCTGTGATTTCAGCATATTGCCGAAATGATACAGCGAGAGGAAACAGAGCCCGACCGGTATCTGATGACAGAGCGCATAGGCGATCAGCAGATTGTGATACGCCGAGATGCATGCCCATGATACCGCAAGGGCTGCGGTCAGATCGGCAAACCGCCTGTCAACATGTGCACGCAGCAGCTTCCAGCCCGCGTAAATATCAAAGAGAAATGCCGCATACTGAATCAGCTTATAAAACCAGACCTTGTTCGCGCGGAACGGCAGTGCCAGCAGATGATGATTCCACAGATGCGAGATTCTGCCGGTCTTAGCGGCTCTGACCGAATCGGCAAAGACCATGCCGCGCCGGACAAGCGTATAATTGCGCATGTCGTCATGCGTTGCGAAAATAATCGGATAGATTTCTATGAACAGCCAGAGCACCGCCGCACCGAATGCGATCTGCGGCAGATACTTCCGGATTGTTTTCCAGACTGATGACATCAAAGCACCTCTGCAAAGCGGCGCTGCAGCTTTTCAAAGACCAGATATCCGATGCACAGGATCAGCAGACTGATGCCTGCCGCAATCAGGAGATGCTTCGGCTGCGGTGCGCGCTGATAATATAAAATATCGCGGTAGGAGAGCACAAGCGGTGCCATGGGATTGAGCAGATACCATTTGTGCCATGCATCCGGCACGAAGTCAATGCCGTATACGACCGGCGAAAGATACATCCACGCCATACTGACGACGCCCATGATATGCTCCAGATCGCGGATATACACCGTGACGGCGGAGGTGATGAGATTCATGCCGAGCACCAGCACAAGCTGAATCAGCATGACCGGAATCAGCCAGAGCAGCGCCGGAAGGTTCACGCCGAGCCGCATCACCGCAATCACCAGAAAGATGATGAGGAACGAAAACAGCATATTGCAGAAGCTGCTGAGCGTATAGGCAACCGGCAGTACCTCGCGCGGAAAGTAGATTTTTTTGATCATGTTCTTCTGATCGAGCACGAGCTTTGCACCGGTTGTCAGCGAGGATGCAAAGAAAATCCACGGCACCAGCGCAACGAACAGATGCAGATAATAATTCGGGATGCCGCTTTTCAGAATGACCGAGAATACCATTGTATAGACAAGCAGCTGCAAAAGCGGATTCAGGAAGGTCCAGAGGAATCCGAGCACGCTGCCCTTATAGCGGCCTTTCAGGTCCTTGCGCACAAGGCTGACGATCATCTCGCGGTATTGATAGAGTTCACGCAGCTTTCCGATCATGCTTCCGATTGCTCCTTCAGTTTCTGCCGCCAGAAATCAAGCGTATCGGCGATTGTCTGCGCCGTCGGGATTTCGGGGCGCCAGCCGGTATCTTTTTGCAATTTTGTTATATCGGCAGCAAGATATGCCGTTTCAGCCGGACGCAGCTTTGCAGGGTCGATCTCATGGCGCACCGGTACACGGCAGCAGGACAGAATCATATCCAGCATCTCCGAGATCGCAGCCGCCTTGCCGCTGCCGATATTATAGGTTTCCCCTGCTCTGCCCGATTCCAGCAGAAGCACATAGGCACGGACAATATCGCGCACATCGGTAAAATCGCGTTTTGCATCGAGATTGCCCGTCCGGATCACCGGTTCGCGCAGTCCCAGCTCAATCTCCGCCGCCTGCCTGCAAAAATCCGCGACAACGAAAATCTCGCGCTGCTTCGGTCCGAAATGATTGAACGCGCGGACGCAGATCACCGGCAGACCGTATGCAGCGGCATAGACCCCTGCGAGCTGCTCTGCGGCAGCCTTCGTCGCAGCATAGATATTGACCGGATGCAGCGGTGCAGATTCCGAAACAAGCTGCGCCCCTTCCGCATCCGACGGCAGTTTTCCGTATTCCTCGGCGGAACCGGTCAGCAGAATCCGCGGCAGCACCGGCAGATTCCGTGCCGCCTCCAGCAGATTGACAGTACCTTTTATATTGAGATCGGCAGTCAGCTGCGGCTGCTTCCATGCGGCGGCAACCGAGCTCTGCGCCGCAAGATGCAGAATCATATCCGGCTGAATCTCTTGCAGCAGCGCCGAAACCGATGCCGTATCCAGCAGATCGAAATGATGCACCGTACACAGCGGCAGCAGCTCCGGCGACAGCGTCTCCTGCGGCAGGATCGCGGCATGCACCGCATATCCCTTCGCCGCAAACGCTTCGACCGCATAGGCACCGACAAAGCCTGCCGCGCCGGTAATCAGAATCTTCATATCGCTCTGCTCCTTAATCGTTCAGCAGTATCCTGCGTGTTTTCCGCATCACTTTCTCCAGCGAAAAATCGCGCAGGACACGTTCACGCGCTGCCTTGCCGTATTGTTCCCGCAGCGCATCATCGGTCAGCAGCTGCTCCATGGCATCCGTCAGCGCACCGGCATCCTGCGGCGGAACGGTCAGACCGGTCTCCCCGTGGATGCTGACCAGCGGAACGCCTGTCGGCAGTGCCGTATTGATGACAGGCTTGCCGTTGACCATTGCCTCAAGCTGCACAATGCCGAATGCCTCACTGTTCGCAACCGACGGCAGCACAAAAAGATCGCAGTCCGCGAACATATCGC
>CAMHUJ010000049.1 GCA_946188175.1 uncultured Ruminococcus sp. | reverse complement strand
CTTGCAGGCGATGAGCGCCGCACAGAGCAAGGTTTACCGCTCCGGCGAGCTGATCGTGAGTCCGAGCGCAGAGCTTGTGCCGGGCGATGTGATCACGCTCGAAGCCGGTGACAATGTTCCGGCGGACTGCCGCATCCTTGATGCCGCATCGCTCAAGGCGGAGGAATCCGCGCTGACCGGTGAAAGCGTCCCCTGCGATAAGGAGGCATCCGCGCTGGAAGGTCCGGAGGTTCCGCTCGGCGACCGCAGCAATATGCTGTATATGGGCAGCAGCATCGCTTACGGCAGAGCCGCGGCGGTTGTTGTAGCGACCGGTATGCAGACCGAAATGGGCAAGATCGCCGGTGCGATTGCCGATGCAGAGGACGATGAAACGCCGCTCCAGAAGAATCTGACGCAGCTGAGTAAAATCCTCTCCGTTGCAGTACTCATCATCTGTGTGATCATTCTCGGCATCAGCGTGCTGCAAATGCTCGTGAAGAACGGTGCGATTACGCTGCCCGGATTCCTCAGCTCGTTCATGATTGCCGTGAGCCTTGCGGTTGCCGCGATTCCGGAAGGTCTTGCAGCCGTTGTGACGGTCGTACTTTCAATCGGTGTTACGAATATGTCCAAGCGCGGCGCGGTTATCCGCAGACTGACTGCCGTTGAGGCACTCGGCTGTGCGCAGGTCATCTGCTCGGATAAGACCGGTACACTGACGCAGAACAAGATGACCGTCGTCGAGGAGCATACCGATAACAAGGAGCTGCTCGCAAAGGCAATGGCGCTTTGCTGCGATGCCGTACTCAATGAGGACGAGAGCGTGACCGGTGAGCCGACCGAGGCTGCACTGGTCGCCTACGCAAACAAATGCGGACTGAAAAAATATGAGCTGGATGAAGCGGCGCCGCGTGTCGAGGAGGCACCGTTCGATTCGCTCCGCAAGATGATGTCTACCGTGCATCAGAACGGCGAGGGCTATATCCAGTATACAAAGGGTGCGCCGGATGAAGTCCTGCGCTGCTGCACGCAGATTCTCAGAGACGGCAAAGTCCGCCCCATGACAGACGAAGACCGTGCGGATATTCTGGCACAGAACAAGGAAATGGCGGACAGAGCACTGCGCGTGCTGCTGGCTGCCTACCGCGAAATGACTGTGCTGCCCGATCACGTTTCTCCGGCAGCACTTGAGCATGATCTCATCTATATCGGCATGACCGGTATGATTGATCCGGTGCGTCCGGAGGTCAAGGATGCAATCGGTCTCTGCCGCACAGCAGGCATCCGTCCGGTGATGATCACCGGCGACCACAGAGATACCGCCGTCGCAATCGCAAAGGAGCTCGGCATTCTCAGTGAGGGTCAGAAGGCACTGACCGGTGCGGAGCTCTCTGAAATTCCGGATGAGGAATTCAACAATACCGTCGGCAGTTACAGCGTCTATGCGCGTGTGCAGCCGGAGCATAAGGTCCGTATCGTCAATGCATGGCGCAAGCAGGGCATGACGACCGCAATGACCGGCGACGGCGTCAACGATGCGCCTTCGATCAAGAGTGCGGATATCGGCGTCGGCATGGGCATCACCGGTACGGACGTCACGAAGAATGTTGCCGATATGGTTCTGACCGACGACAACTTCGCAACGATTGTCGGCGCGGTCGAGGAAGGCAGACGCATCTACGATAATATCCGCAAGGCGATTCAGTTCCTGCTCTCGAGCAATCTCAGCGAGGTGCTGTGCATTCTCATTGCAACGCTCGGTCTCGGAAAGCTGACCGGCGGCTCGTTCACGATTTTCGGACCGGTACATCTGCTCTGGATCAACCTGATCTCGGACTGTTTCCCGGCTGTCGCACTCGGCATGGAGCCCGCGGAACGCGGCATCATGCAGCGCAAGCCGCGCAGCAGCGATGCACATATCTTCTCGGACGGCATGGGCGTCAATCTGCTCTGGCAGGGCGCCGTGATCGCCGCGCTGACGCTGATTTCCTATGTGATCGGTGCACAGACCGCTCCGGCTGCCGGTACGACCATGGCATTCCTGACGCTTTCCGTCTGCGAAATGCTCCACGCATGGAATATGCGCTCGCTCCGTGATTCCGTCTTTACCATGGAGCACCGTAACCCGATGCTGCTGGGCTCTGTTCTGCTCTCCTTTGTGCTGACCGCTGCCGTTCTGCTGATTCCGGCTCTGCGCGGCATTTTCTCGCTGGCGGCACTCAGCGGGATGCAGTATCTCTGGGCGATTCTGCTCGCAGCGGCAATCGTTCCGATTGTTGAGATTGTCAAGGCGATCCGCCGGATCAAAAAATGAGGAATCATCATGAAACATGAAGCAAAACGCCGTCGGTTTGCCGCAGGGCTGCTCATTGCAGCGGCCCTGCTCCTGACCGCGGCGCTTGCCGGTTTATATATATGGCATCATATCAGACTGCGGAAGGAAGCGCACATTCTGGAAAGCCGCGGCTACCGCTATGCGGCTGCGGACGGCGGATATGCGCTGGGCTGTTATACCTCGGGCAATGATGCAGGCGCGTACCAGATCATAGCGATCTCCGGCATGGGCATCAGCGATGCAAGTATACAGTACCGGACGATGTGCGGCAGTCTCAGTGCGGATTATCTGTTCGTAAGTATGGACCGTGCGGGCTGCGGAATCAGCGTGGATACCAAAACGCCGCAGACCGTGCAGCAGATCGTTGCCGATTACCGCACGGCGCTGAAAAATGTGAACATCGAGCCGCCGTATGTCCTGCTGCCGTATGCAGAGGGCGGTGTCTATGCGGCATACTGGGAGAGCCTGTATCCGGATGAGATTGCGGGCGTGTGCTTTCTGGACTGCACCGTACTCTCCGGCGAACCGCCGGAGCCTGTGCCGACTGCATCGCTGCGTGCAAAGCATCTGCTCGCAGCATTCGGCGCGGCGCGGCTCTCCAAAGCGCAGCTCCCGAACGGCTACAGCGCCGCGGAGCAGCTGTATGCGCGCTTTCTCCGGATTCGCAGTACGGCTTCGTCTGCGCAGATTTCCGAAATGGAGCTGTTTCCGGAAAACTGTCAGACCGCATACGAAAGCCTTGTGCAGAATGATATCCCGAAGCTGTATCTCAATGCCGGTACGCGGTATACGGAGGATATGGTGAAGCCGTATCTGGAACAGCTCGGCAGCTGCGAATATCTTGAGATTCCGGCTGATTCTGCGGTCTATATGCAGAAGCCGATGCAGTGCGCCGTGCTGCTGACGCGGTTTCTTTCCGGACTGGACGAATCATGAATACAAAATAAAAATCCGCAGAACCGATGTGATTCTGCGGATTTTTGATTGATACGGTGGTTATGCAGCCGGTCTGCCGATCAGGCGGAAAATCCCGATGATATCCGAGAAATCGGCATAGCCCTTTTGGCTGAGGTCTGCGTTATATGCGCCGAGATAGCTGATATCGGCATCCTCGGAGAGATACCGCGCGAGCAGTACCGCATCGGCGGAGGAAACTTTCTCATCGCAGTCTGTGTCGCCGGCGAGCGGTTTGCGGCTGTTATAGGGTGCGCGGTTGATCTCTGCCAGATCGGTGATGACCTGCCGCAGCCCGCCTGACGCTTCCTTTGATTCCGTAATGGAGACAATGCCGTATGCAGGAATCGTCCAGTTGAGCGTATTACGGTTGACATAGAGGTTGATATTGTCATCGGGCTTGTTGTAGTTTGAATCCCAGATCAGCACGCGGCGGTCATACTGCACGCCGTCGAATTCCCACTTGCCTTCCTCCAGTCCGTAGCCGACAACGGCATGTGCGCCGCTGTTTTCGATACTGATAATTATGATAAACGGGTGATTGCCGTTGTTGACGCCGCGTGCCGCATTGACGGCGTTGAGCATCAGCTGGTCGGATGAGTAGAACTGATTCGTGCCCGGCGTGCTGAAGTGATAATAGTTGATGAGCTCCACCGCCTGCGGAATCGGGCGGACATCATGCAGCGTTTTGGCTTCGGGATCGAGCTCCGAGGGCTTGAGGATGCCGCATTGCGCGAGAATGGTGACTACCGAGAGCCCGTAGCAGGAGCCGCTCCATGCACGGCTCATTGTCTGGCTCAAAAATTCCGGTGAATTGGAGGCGTCGAGCGCCATGGCGCGCTGCCAGGGACGCATCATGAAGGAATCACCGAAAACGTCGCCGCTGTTGCCGAAGGGCAGAATCTCCGTATTATAATCGGGCTTGACGGTCTTGCCGATGTCGTCCGTTGTATGCAGCGGGCTGAACAGCGTGCCGCACTGCTTTGCGATGATCTGTGCGGAGGTCAGATAGTTTCCGCGGATTTCCTTGAGACGTGCACAGTTCAGTGTTGCCGTTGCGCTGAAAAAGGAGACATTCTCCGGAAGCGTCAGCACTTCGAGCTCGCGGTTGAAGGCGCCGGATTCGACTCTGTCAACGGTTTTGCTGAGCGTAATGCTGACCGGATGCGAACCGGCGGCATTGCCGAAGGCCTCGCTCTCGATGCTGCGGACGCCTTCCGGAATCTGCACGTTTTTCTCGTCGCCGCGGTACTGATAGAGCTGATGATCCGCGACGATGACAAATCCGGTCTGCTGCTCGAGCCACTCCTGCGGCAGCGCATTGTCTTCAAAGATGATATGCCGCTCCGGCAGGAAAACCTGCTCCGCCGGACAGGACCAGAAGCATTCTTTTGCGAGCTTTTCAATGGATTCCGGCAGCCGGATCTCATGCAGATCGGTCATGTCGAAAGCCATTTCGCCGATTGTGCGGATGCCCTCCGAGAAATGGACGCTTTTCAGGTTTGTGCAGCGGTAGAATGCATCCCGTTCAATCGTCCGGACGCTCTCGGGGATTGTCACCGACTGGAGACCGGTGCATTCTGCAAAGCATTTATCGCCGATTTCGGCGCAGTTTCGCGGAATTTCGATATTGTTGAGCGCCGTGCAGCCGGAGAACAGCTCGTTCGGCAGCCTGCGCAGCCGCGTCGGCATCTGGACGTTTTTCAGTGCGCTGCAATTACTCAGAACGCGCATGCCGATCTGAATATCGCTCTCCGGAAAGATCACGCTTTCCAGCGAGCGGTTATCCGCAAAGCAGTCCCGTTCCAGAATCCGGACAGACGACGGAATCGTCAGCGTTTTGAATGCATTGTTTGCGAATGCATCCGCTTCGATTGTGGTCAGATGCGGCGGCAGTACCAGCTCGGTGAGATTGCATTCGGCGAAGGCAGCCGCGCCGACGGCAGTCAGCGAATCCGGCAGCTGAATTTTTTTCAGCATGATGCAGTCCCGGAATGCTTTTTTGCCGATTTTCATCAGTCCGTTCGGGAATTGGATGCTTTTCAGCGATTTACACCCGTCGAAGCAGTTGTCGCCGACGACGGTGCAGGCTTCCGGAAGCGCAATCGTTTTGAGTGATTTGCAGTCCGTGAAAAGACCGTAGGGCAGCTCGGTGAGGCATGAAGGAAGGTGCACGTTTTGCAGATTCGTGCAGCCTGAAAAGCAGTTTTCTTCGATCTGGATATCCGTATCCGGAAACTCGACTGTCACAAGAGTGGAGCCACCGAAGCTGTTGAAGCCGAGGAATTCGACCGACTCCGGTATGACGATCTTTTGAATCGGGCATCCTGCGAATGCGCTGTTGCCGATTCGCTTCACGGTTGCCGGAATATCCGGCTCAGAGATCAGGCAGCCATAAAATGCATAATCTGATATTTCTTCCAGACCGGCAGGCCAGTTGCATTTGCGGAGAAGGCCGCAGTGGGAAAAAACTCTTTCGCCGATTTTTTGCAGCGAATCCGGAAGATGTATTTCCGTCAGTCCGGTGTCAGTGAATGCTTCTTCACCGATTTCTTCAAGCGAATCCGGCAGCGTGATGCCGGTCAGATCAATGCAGCCTTCAAATGCTCTGTATCCGATGACTTTCAATTCCTTCGGAAGCTCGATTGCCGACAGTGCCGTGCAGGAGCTAAACAACATACCCGGAATCTCTTGCAGACCGGCAGGCAAACGAACGGATGTCAGTTTTTCGCATTCCGAAAAACAGCCGTTCCCGATCTCGATTTCGCTGTCCGGAAAAATGACGGATTCCAGCTCTGTTCCATGAAAACAGTCGCTGCCGATAGATTCCAGCGTATCCGGAATGGTCAGCGTTTTGATCGGATTCCACTCAAATGCTCGATCTTCAAGATGCTTGAGCGTCGGCGGAAAAACGGGCTCCGAGATGCTGCAGCCGGTGAAGGTAGATTCCGGTACCGTATCCAGCCCTGACGGCCAGTGATAGGTTTCCAGCATGGTGCAGTCACTAAATACATATTTGCCCATTTCCGTCAGGGAATCGGGCAGCGAAATTTCCGTGAGCGCCGTGCATTTCCAGAAAACATAGGAACCCATTATCGTCAGCGAATCGGGCAGTGATACTTCCGTGAGCGCCGTGCATTCACAGAAAACCTCGGAACCCATTTGAGTCAGAGACTTCGGAAGCGAAATCGCAGTCAGCGAATTGCAGTATTCAAATGCGTTGTCGCCGAGATATTGTAAGGTATCCGGCAGAGACACGGATTTTGCTGTTGTATTGTAAAATGCATAGCGGCCGATTGACGTGATGCCTTCGCCGACAACGATTTTTTCGATGCTTCTGCCGTAAACGCTCCACGGTGCAGTGGAACCTAAATAATCTTTGTAGCTGGGCGGCAGCTCGCGTGCATCGTCACCGCTGTACAGGTCAGGATTGTTTTCCGGAGATAATTCCCAAACATCATAATCCGGATACTTTTCGGTGTATGCATCTAATGCTTTGCCATAGCCTTCTTGATCATTGTATTCGTCGAAATCACCGATTGCACCGGTGCCTGTCAGCGTCAGAATGCCGTTTTCTACTGTGAATTTGATATTTGTACCGTATTTTCCTGAGAAGGGCTCCGCGCCTGCCGGCAGCGCCGACGCCGTCAGCGTACAGAAGATCATGCCTGCTGTCAGGAATGTCATAATTTTGTTCATTCCGTGGAAGTTCCTTTCTGTGTTTTTTTCTATTATAGCATATATTGCACTGAAAAGCAAGCCGGAACAATTTATATTTTTGTGATTCTTATCATACAACTGCGAAGCTTGTCAAATAATAAGAAAATTTGTACGGTTTGCACAGGGCTCCTGCCGCCGGAAAATCATCACGGCGGCAGCATTGCTTTTTATGCGGTATCTCCGATGGATTTATAATGTGGGCACTACAGTATTGCTTCGCAAACTGTCCCAAACCCTGCCAAAGGCACCATATAGAAGCAAATCTGCTGCCGTGAAAAAATCACAAGATGCTCTTGACAATTTCGAGAATTTATGTTAAACTGAAAACAGCGGGCTGTTCAGCAGCCGAATATACAGAGATACACCGCGCAGGATCATACTGCATTGGTTTTAGGGAAACAAACGGGAACCGTTCGTCGCAGAACCGGTGTATTTTCTGTTGCCTGTTTTCGGCAGGCAGTGTATCTGAGACAGAAAAAAAGCCGTATCTGCAAGCGCAGGTGCGGCTTGTTTGTTTTTGGGAACATTCGGGAGAAAGCAAGGGAGGGATCGCAGGTTTCGGAACCGCATCAAAGTGTCATACATTGGGAAAATAGAAGGAAACAGAGATTGTCATGGGGCGTTAATCAGAGAAAGAGGCACCGGAACGGGAAAACCGGATGTCTCCAAACGCCAATACAAGACTGGAGGATTATGAACATGAAATCTCGATTTCTGACATGCTGCGGCGTGGCGCTGGGGGCGCTGATCGCAGCAATGCCCGGACAGCTGACCGGTGCGCCGCTCCGTGCAGATGCGGCAGCGTCCGGCGATCTGAACGGCGACGGCAAGCTCACCGCAGCGGATGTCAAGCTGCTGCAAAACTTTCTGCTGACAAAGAGCGGCAGTCTTTCGGACTGGCAGGCTGCCGATTTTGACGGCAACCGCGTGCTCAATGCAGTGGACCTTTCGCTGATGAAGCGCGAGGTGCCCGAGGAGGAGCCCGATCCGGCTTATATTCACCTCAAGGGCAGCAGCATCTCCTATGAGGGCAGCAATGTCTCCGTCTCCGGAAAGACAGCGACCATTACCGCATCCGGCGTCTATTATATCGACGGCAAGCTGGACGGCGGTCAGGTCATTGTGCAGGTGCCGGATGAATCGACGGATACCAAGACCGTCAAGCTCTATCTCAACGGCGTGGAAATGAAGAATACCGAAGCGCCGTGCATCATGATTGAAAATGCGGAAAATACCTCGGTCAATCTGGTCGAGAACAAGACGAATACACTCTCCGACGGCACCGATCAGCCGACGGCGGAGGAGCCTGCATTTGCCGTGCTCCATGCGAAGGACGATCTGACGATCAAGGGCAGCGGCAGCCTCGAAATCAACGCCGGTACGCAGTACGGCATCCACTGCAACAATGATCTCAAGATCAACGGCGGTACACTGAACGTCACGACACAAAGCGGCGATGCGGTCCGCGGCAGAACTTCTGTCACGATCAAGGACGGCATCCTGAATATTGATACCGCAGGCGACGGCGTCAAGTCCACCAAGGGCAATATGGCGATCACCGGCGGCGAAATCAGCATCAAATCCAACAAGGACGCATTGCAGGCTGAGACCGATATGGAGCTCACCGGCGGCAAGATCCTTGCGTGCGGCGACCGCGGTCTGACAGCCGAGGGCAGCATTACGGCAGACGGC
>CAMHUJ010000048.1 GCA_946188175.1 uncultured Ruminococcus sp. | reverse complement strand
ATAAAATGCTTGTCAAGGTCGCCTTCATTGAAAAGAACATAGCAGTCTGCATTCAGATTCGGATCGCGTCCCGCTCTGCCTGCTTCCTGCACATAGTTTTCCAAAGAATCAGAGATGTCATAGTGGATCACCAGACCGACATCCTTTTTGTCCACGCCCATGCCAAAGGCAGAGGTTGCAACAATGATCTGCACCTCTCCGGCGATAAACGCCTCCTGATTCTCGACTTTTTCGCTGCTGTCCATTTTTCCGTGAAACGGTCTTGCTTCGTAGCCGTCATCTGTCAGTTTCTGCGCGATCTGCACAGTACGCTTGGTACGGGACACATAGATAATCGTCGGGCAGTTCTTCTGCTCGATCAGTCTGCGCAGCGTATCATATTTTTCGTTATCATCTGCCTGATACAGTACCTCATAACGAAGATTGCTGCGGGCGGCAGTAGTCGCATACAGTTCCAGATCCAGCCCCAGCTTCACCTTGAAATAGTCGCGGATATCCTCAATGACCTTCTGTTTTGCGGTTGCAGTAAAGCAGGATACCGGAATCGAATAGCAGATATTCTTCTTTTCCTGAAGATGACGGATAAAATCTCCGATATAGAGATAGTCCACGCGGAAATCCTGTCCCCACGCAGAGAAGCAGTGTGCTTCGTCTATGACAAAACGTACAACATTTCGCGAGAGCAGCAGCTTCTCAATCGTTCGGGAGCGCAGCGATTCCGGCGAGATGTAGAGCAAAGATGCAATGCCGTTCTGTACGCGCTCGATCGCTTCGGCACGCTCCACAGCATTCAGCAGACCGTTGATAGTGACTGCATCGGTGATGCCGCGCTCCGCCAGATTATCCACCTGGTCTTTCATCAGCGATTGCAGCGGCGAAATGATAACGGTCAGACCTTTGGCGTTCTCACCGGCCATGAGCGCCGGAAGCTGAAATGTGATTGACTTTCCGCCGCCGGTAGGAAAGATCGCAAGCAGCGATTTGTTGTGAACGGCAGCATCGGCTGCGCGTTCCTGCAATGGTTCGCCTTCATAGGTACGGAAGGACGGATACCCGAATACCTCTGTCAGCTTACGTTTCACATCAAGTTTTTGCGCACAGTAAGGGCATCCCTTTTCACAGGGATGATTGCGCAGCACGCGCATATAGTTGTCCACCAGCGGGTAATTGATCTGAACCCACGGCGGCGTGATCGAATGCCGGTCATCAGCAGAGATCAGCGCAAGGCAATAGGCGAGCTCGCGCGGATGATTCATAACCATAAATGACAGCGGTGCATTGGCACAGATTTTGCCGTCAAAATACTCCGCAATCAGCTTGACGGCATCGTTATCCGCAGCAAAATCGAGATATGAGAAGAAACCGGAGAACCCCGGCAGTTGATGCAGCAGAAGATACCAGATCTGTTTCAGAGTATCGTCCAGCGCTTCAAAGGCCGTGACTTCATCGCAGAACAGCTCAAATGATTTCACGGCATCATCCAGCGGATTACTGAGCGAATCTGTCTGGAGCTTATCATCTTTCAGAAGCCGGTGATATGGCTTTGCAGGAAACAAAAGCGGCGACAGACAGAGCGTGTCAACATACTGCGCTGACGCTCTCTGCGGTATCGCCGCTTCGAGATATTTCAGGTCAAAGCTGAGGATATTGTGACCGCCGATAAAGCTGTATTCCTTGACAAATTCAGTGAATTCCCCCACAGGGGCAGCATGAAACTGACGCCCGTCAGCATCGACTGCGCCAATATCCAGTATCTGCCCGTTTTCGGGATTGATCTCTGCATCAAAGAATAGGATTGGTTTCATTTCTCTGCTTCTCTTTCACGTATAAATGCAATGAGTGTTTCCATGTTATCAAAAATGAATTGCTGCGCATTCTTGTCATACACGGTATATTGCGTCGGAACACCTTGTTCATTGATAAAGCTTGTTTCCTTCATCCCAAGCATTTCACCGTTTTGCGTCGGAACCTTTCGTTTTCTTCCGGTGGCGCTTTCTACTTCTTGTAGCAGGCCGACAGAGAGAAGCCAACCGGCTATGTCCGTTCCTTTTAGTTTCTTCATATGTTCATCATCAATTAATTCATTTGCAATACCTGCGACTTTTGTAGCAGACAGCGCTGTATTTTGAGGTTGCAGCAACACGATCTGCTCATGTGTAAGGAAGAACGGTTCCTTTACTGATTTCGGAGGTTTGGGCTGCTTCTTTCTTTGTATCTCGCCGCCGTTGTCGATCACCTTTTGCAGCACGCCGGAAACATAGAATAAACAACGCGAAATTCGCACTTGATTGACAACATCATCGTCCCGAACAGGCTGTCCGGAAAGCGGGTTATATCCGTTTGCCAGCGCATCAATATATTGCTTTGCGCGCTGCATGATTTCCAGTTCAGTCATCATGTGTCACCCCCAACATATAATCTGATTCTTCGTCATCTTGCCGCGTGTGCTCCTTCTCGACTAGATATGAGATCCCCTTGCGCTTGATTTGATTTTCGCATTGTGATTCTCATGCCTTCGTGTTTTGAAAGCTCGTCCTGCAATGCATGGTTGCAGGGGTATCGTTTTAGCCTCAGCAATATCAATGATGTAACATGATCAAGAGGATTTCATGAACCTGCTTCCAACTAACCTATCACGCTGAAATTCCCCATCAATCTGCAGCGCAACTGTTTCAGATTCTTCCGTCAGATCACCCTCCTCTGTCAGCAGCGGAGTATCCAATACTGCTTTGATACTACTGACAGCAGATGCACAGGCAGCAATCGCTTTCTTTGATTCTGGCTTATATGCCCGATAATCCTCGCCCTCATTTGCGACAATATCTTCCATGCGATATACCAGCGGCAGGAAATATGCATCCAGCCTTGCAAGCAGAGTATAGAACATATAGCAGCGTCTGCGGATTGCTTCACATACAAGCGCATTCTGATGCAGTTCCTCGCAGATCACCTGAGACTGTGCCTGATTCGCTTTGGCATTTTCCAGATCTTTCTTCGCTTTTGCATCAGTAATTAAGCCCATTACGCATAGAGCCGGACCGGCGACCAGTCCGCCGAGCACTGCGGTTCCGCCTGCCATACCAAGTCCTCCGACAGCAAGAGAGCCGCCGCCAAAGAATGCAAGCGTTGCATTGGTCGCAGCTGCACCGCTCAGCGTCGCGATTGCTGTGCCGGTTGAAGCAGCGGCAAATGTAGATGCGGCACTGTATGCGCCGATTGCTGTCAGAGCGCCGCCCATCGTTCCGACAGTCGCGCCCTTTGCAATATTCATTGCAAAATTGCCCATTTCCTTCAATTCTTCAAACTCTTTATGATCCAGCGGCATCTTGTTGAGCTCGTCCAGGCCTTCGGATGCCTGAAAATCAATGTTTTTGATCTGCTGAAACGTCTGAATAAAGCTCTGCACACTTGAATTAAGGATAAACAGTTTCTCTTTACCTAAATTCTCCAATGATTCCCGGCAGAGATCGCGCTGCGTTTCAAGTGCTTCTTTGGCATCATCTATGCTGGCATTTGCATCCTGATTGATCGTTTTTGCTTCGCGTGTATTTGCAACAGCCTTGACGGACTTTCCGACACCGATCGTACCGGTTGCGGCAGCGATTCCGATAAATAACAAAGGTAACGGCATGGTGTTACTCCTTTCATGCAATCAATGCGGCAATGCTTTTCCGGATGATCTGCTGACGTTTCTCCAGTTCCTTTACCATCTTTTCAATCACGGCATAGGGACGATCAGTTGTTTTCAGCCATTCCATTTCAGCATCGAGCATTTGCAGCGTCTGGATCGTTTGCTCCATTTCCAGAAATACGCTTTTATCAATGTCCAGCTTACGTGCGGTGAATTTCAGGAATTTCCGCTCAATTTCCGCATAATCATGATCACTTTGCGCAATTACAAGCAGATTCCACAGCAGCAGCTTCGGCGTGATTTCCGAGAATTTGGAACGAGGGATATGCGTCAGCGCATATTCAGCGCCCTCCTGAATGACATCATAGTAATCTTCCGGATCTATCGCCTTATCTATCTGCTTTCTGCACTCGCTGATAAATGTCTGTTTCATGTGCAGATACATGGAATCAATCGCCATGCCCATTTCATCAAACTGCTTCATTTCGTCTTCTGAAACTTCACTGTCAAGTGCAATCAGATAGTACATCATCATGATCGCTGCTTTTGGGGAGATATTACCTTCCGTAAATGATGGCCGGATGATCTCATGCTCTGATTTTTTCATCGGCTTTACAAGGTCATGAACCTTTCCGAGTGCAGTACCGGCTTTATCGGCAACGCCGCTTGCCATATCCTTGATAGTTGCCATGATTCTTTTCTCCTTTCACAGCTTAAACGCTTCATCGGAATCCATGAGCGCATCAAATTCATCCATATTACGGAACTGCTGCTGATATCCGAGCATCTCCTGAAGCATCGTATTTCCCTGAATGAAGCCATCAATATCGTCATGCAGAATCGCGCGGTCGATCGCGGAAAATCCAGCTTCTATGGCTTCATAATGATCTTTGAAATACTGTTCTGTCAGCTGGCGCATTTCTTCTCTTGCCTGCATCATTTCGGCGAGCAATTCTGCGCATTGTTGTTCAATCAGAACACGCTCACGCGTTGCTGCACGCGCTTCTTTCAGCGAATCGGCTACCTCATTGACCACATATTCAAAGGCTTCATAGCAAAATGTTGCGCCGGTTGCGTCAAGAAGTTTGGTGAGGGGTGCCGGAACATGACTTGGGACATCAATGACGCTCAGCGTATGCTTGATCGCATTATTGATTTCTTCAAAGCCGCGGTCAAAGAGCGCTTCCACGCATTCTTCCTGTGACATTGATCCGGTGAAAAAGCCGTGCAGCGTTGTACCAATGTCCTGTGCAGCACCGACCAGATCCCTTGTGAAATCTGTTCCGGCAAGTGCATTCAGGAAGCCGGATTCCGAGTTGTTCAGAACACCCTGTATCTTTTCAGCAACAGTATCAGAGGTAATGCCGATTTCTGCCAGCGCGTCCATTACAGTTTTTCGTTTAGAAGCAACATCGCGTACCAGTCGGATCATCCCGACAGCCTGCTGCAGCTTTTCCGCGTATTCGTCAGATAACAAATCGAATACGATAGGCGGTATTGAAAGTTCAGGCACTACATTCTTTTCTGATAAATCTGTATTCATATTCTTCTATTATTCGGTATCCGGCACCGAATCCTCCTCGTTAGGTAATGAAAACGCATCCTCAAAGTTTAGTATTGTTCTTTCAACTTTCTGTAGGGCATTTTTTCCGCAATGCGGACAGAACCTGGAGTCATCGCCGCCAAATACAGTTGTTTCCCAGTTGTGTTCACAGGCATCACATTTGAATCTTGTTTTGATTGGCGGTCCATAAGCATATTGAACAAACTCCAATTCATCAAACGGTTCAAATGCACCATCGCCCCGTTTTGTTCCGCAGTACCGACAGAACAGATCACTTTTTATCATGTAGGCATGACAGTTTCCGCATCGGCTCTCATAGTCTGAAGTCTTCATTCTGCATCTCCGGCAATATCCAGCCCGCTTATTTGTTTCTCACATATGAATCCTCAAAATGGTATAACAATATGTTTTATTATACCACTTTTGCATATTAATGTCAACAAAATTAGTAAATATCTATAATATGGTGCAAAAGAATTGTTCTGTGCTTTCAAAAATATCTTTATCAAATACAAAAACGGCACACAGTTCTGTCCTGTGCACCGTTTACGATATATTCGCTTGTCTTGTTGTAATATGGGCAACTTTTGGTCAACGAATTGGCTGAAAACCACATTAAAATTGGATAAGCTGATTTGTCTATCCGAGCTGATTTTGGCAATATAGCGTGCTTTTCTGCTAGATCTGTCGTGCCGCAATAAACCGCTCGCTTAATAGCACATTATCCCGCAAAAAGCAAGCGGAGAGCAGTTACTTTTCATTTACGGTTGTTGAGAAAAAGGAGGAAGGAGAAGGTAGAAAGAAGCGCGTTAAGAATGATTTTGCAAATGCGCATCCTGAGAACTTTAGATCAATGCATGCAGGCGCTGCCTGCCCCGCCGGAGAAAAAACTCATAGAATCTTCATGTGCATTTCCTTGCAATCGCACTTTGATCTGTGCTATAATGGAATCAAACCAAAGAAAAGGAAAAATCACATGGAACAGAAAAAACATTTCGGCAGGCTCTTTATGTGCACCTGCTGCGGCGTCTATCTCGCGGTCATGCTGCTGCTGCTTTACTCCAAGGGCGTTCCCGCGCATGCCTACCGTCTTCAGAATGCAAGGTTGAACGGCTACCTGCCGACCGTCCTGCGCTATACCAATCTACACCCGCTGAAATCAATCCGTCCATTTCTGCGTAAAGCGGCGCAGCTTTCGCTCTACGACAAAATCATGAATCAGGTTACAGGCAATGTCCTGATTTTTATTCCGGCAGGTATCTTTCTTCCGTATTATCGTGCAAAGCAGCGTCATCTCAAGCCGTTCTGCTTCACCGTGCTGCTGATCATCCTCTTTGTCGAGCTCTCGCAGGTACTGAGCTTTCTCGGCTCCTTCGATGTAGATGACATTCTGCTCAATCTCCTCGGCTGCCTGATCGGCTGGCTCATATTCAAGATTACTTACGGCTTCCTGCATTTGCTGCATTTCGTCTGACTTTCAGCTGCATATGCAGGCGCCGGAGCCGCACTGACAACGATTGAATCAAGGGAAATCTTTTGGAATTCCATACTTCAAGCAATCAGGTGGCAGATACACTGTTTTATCTCGATGTTTCGAGAATTTTATTTAGTCAGCGGAGAGACGAAATATAAACAGCGGCTACGCGGGAAGCAGATCGCTTCCTGTCGCAGCCGCTTGTTTTATTTACCATCTGGGTGGCTGTGTTGTAATTGTGTTCTGATGATCAGCCTGAATCGCATCGGCAAGCACCTCAATATGCAGCGTATAACCATCTGAACTTTCAAAGACATCCTTGGAGATTTGTGCTCCTGCCAGCAATGTCGGAGAAATATCGCCCGATTTGATTGTCCCTTTGTAGTAGAAGCATTGATCTGCTTCGTTGTAACGCCAGCTATTGTTCCAGTTATTCTCCGGATTCGCCTCGTCAGTATACAGCTTCAATGTCAGCAATACCGTAGTGTTGTCAGATTTTTTGAATTGCAGTTCATCACCCACAAGATCAATATAACTGAAATCCGAAAAATCATCTGCTCCGCCGTACACATTCGCGTCAGCAGTGTCAGCATCATACCACACCGGTACAAACCGCACACGCAGGTATTCATCGTTCTTGCCGCGGACATCAATAATCTCAACGGGCTTCTTAATGCTATAGCTGTCTAACAGCTGATTGTCGTCGTCCTTGTCCTGCTTCCAAGTATAGGTATCCTTCAGCTCATCACTGCTTTCATTGCCTTCCTTCACCTGAATATCCGCTTTGGCAGGCTGAAACGCGTTCTTTCGCTGATTGCTGTAATACACCACAGCAAACACAATCAGAGGAGTGATGAACAGTGCTGCGATGATACTGCTGATGATAACTGTGCGTTTCTTTTTCTTATTCATTCAGCACTCCTCCTTTCATATTACCGTTTAATCTTGTTATCTGCATATGCTTGTGAACTCAGATAAGCAAATTCGGTTTCGCTGTTCGTAAAGCTGGCTGTCGGGCGGTACACTGTTTCTCCGCCGATGCTGGTCGATGCGCTCTGGAACTGAGCCGCCTTGACAGCAGAGACATCGAAGATGACGAAGCCGTCTGCCTGTCCCTCCCGGACCGGTGTTCCGTACCCCTTGTACACATTGGAGCCGCTCCAGAAATCATAGTCTGTTGTGCTCCAATCTTTCACCTCGGAAACACGGTAAATACCCTTACTGGAAACATGAACTGTTTTTCTTCCGCTCCAGATCGCGGCGGGGAAAGTGTACACATCTGTACTGTTGTAGGTGCGTCTGACCTGACTGCCGGACTCAATAAATTCGTATTTCGGCGCGTCTGTGCCGGTTGCATTGTGATAGAGTTCATAATGGTATTCCGAAGCATCTGCGGTATACTGAATGTTGTCATCGTCCGTGTAGGTCAGCTCCCGGTCGCAGTTCATCGTGACATAGAAACTCGCCTGGATATTTTCATAATCGAACGATGTTGTGCCTTCCGCAAAGCGATCAACCCTGAAGATGAACTTCTGCTCCATGTCGCTGTCATGCACATTTTTGTCAACAAAGATGATCTTTTCAATGTCGAAGTAGTAATTCTGCTGATCCTTCTCGTTCGGAATCTGAAGGACGCATTCATACGCATTGCCGTCTGTTTTGATCAGTTTGACACCGTTGTTTGCAGTCACCGTTGTGACGCTGACACCATCCTCTACGGTTGTCGTGGAAATGGCCGCGCCGCCGCTTGTGTCATCAAACAGCACGACATCATTCTCGCGGATAGTAAAACGGATCGGACGCAAAAATGGTTTATACCCTGCCGCAGACTGCGTCTCGCGCAGGAAGAAGGTTCCGTCCGGAAGGCTTTCCGTAATCAGCGGAATCACGCCGTTTTCGTCCGTCGTAAGGGTTTCATAGCCGCTGATCGGATTGATATCCGGAATCAGACCGTCCACACTGTTGACGCTGCGGTACAGCGCAAACTGAGCGTTTTCAAGCGTAACGGTATTGTCATCCTTGTCTACCTTGACAG
>CAMHUJ010000047.1 GCA_946188175.1 uncultured Ruminococcus sp. | reverse complement strand
TGCCGCAGCCGTTCTCGCCGATGATTCCGATTTTATCGCCGCGCCGCACCGTAAACGAGATATTCTCCATGAGCGTTTTCTGCATGGTGCCCGTCCCGACGGTCAGGTCGATATTCTTGACCTCGAGTACATCGAGCGGCGGCTCCATGCTGTATGTGAAGGAGAGCTTCGCGGCTTTCGCGGCGGCATAGGGCTTCTCGATGCGCTCCATTTTCTCGAGCTGCTTCTCGCGCGATTTCGCGGATTTTGCAGTCGAGGCGCGCACCTTGTTCCGCGCGACATAATCCTCGAGCTTTGCGATCTCGCGCTGCTGTGCTTCATATTCCTTCTGCTGCCGCTCGCGGGATTCCGCACGCAGCTTCGTGAAGGCGGTATAATTGCCCTTATAGCGCGTCATTTCGCCGTGCTCGAGCTCACAGATGCTCGTGCAGAGGCGGTCGAGGAAGAAGCGGTCGTGGCTGACGATCAGCAGCGCGCCGCGCCATGTTTTCAGATAGTCTTCAAGCCAACCGACGGTCTGGAAATCCAGATGATTCGTCGGCTCGTCGAGAATCAGCAGATCGGGCGCTTCCAGCAGCAGCTTGCAGAGCGCAAGGCGCGTTTTCTCACCGCCGGAGAATCCGGAAATCTGCCGCGGCAGCGTCTCCTCGCCGAAGCCCATGCCGAAGAGCACGGTCCGGATGCGGACATCGGTCGTATAGCCGTCGTTGATCTCGAAAAACGCGGAAAGCCTTGCATATTCGTCCAGCTCCTCCGGCGAAAGTCCGGCTTCCATTTTGGCTTCGAGCGTCTGCATGATCTCCTTTGCCTCATGCAGATGCGAGAAGGCGTCGTTCATCTCCTCGAGGACGGTTTTGCTGCCGTCGAGACCGGCGTTCTGTGCAAGATAGCCGATGCGGAGATTGGTTGCTTTTGCGATGACAGGTTCATCGTGCTCGAAGGCATCGGGCAGCTCCTGTTCGGTCAGGATGCGCAGAAAGGTACTTTTTCCGCATCCGTTGTCGCCCACAAGACCGATCCGGTCCTGATTTTCAACGGTCAGGCTGACCGAGCGCAGCACATGATGATCCTGATAAAATTTGTGTATTCCGGTGCATGATATCAGCATACGGTCAACCTCATTCGTAATAGTTTGCTGCGGCAGAAGCCGCGGTTTCTAATGTTTCATTCAAACGGCAAGGAGCGCATCCGCAGTCTCACAGAGCAGCGGCACGCCCTCCAGCGAAGCGGTAAACGCCGCCGGAATGCCGGAAAGTCCCAGCCTTGCGCCGAGGATATTGCCGGCAATCGCGCCGGTCGAATCGCTGTCGCCGTCATGATTGACTGCGGCGATCAGGCAGCCGTCAAAATCATCCTGATAGCGCAGTGCGCAGTACAGCGCGACGGCAAGCGCCTCCTCGCCGACCCAGCCTTCGCCGAGCGCAGCGATCGCCTCGTGATCGGTGCAGGTATCGTCCGCCGCAAAGCGGAGCGCCCGCTCCGTCAGGTTCCGAAGCGCCGGCAGAGACGGCTTTGCAGCGGGAATCTTCTCAAACATGCGGTCTGCGGCATCCAGCGCGTGCGACGTAACGGTTTCCAGCGGCAGATCGGTTTTCGCAGCGCCGTAAACCAGATACGAAAGCACACCTGCCGGCATATAACCGAGCGGATGCCCGTGTGTCAGGGCGGCAGCCTCCGCACCCAGAAGCATCGCTTCCTCGGGAGAATTTCGCATAAAGTCCTGCCGGTGCCGTCCGCATGATGCCGCCGCAGCCCTTGCTGTTGTTGAGCGGCGCGGAAAAGCTGCCCTGCCCGCCCGATTCCAGCGCTGTCAGGCAGGTCTTGCCCGGCGCACGGCGCGCATAGAGCCAGCGCTCCTCCATCAGGCGCGGGACAAAATGCCCATCGCTTTCCGGCAGATCGCCGCCCTGCACCTTGCGGAACGGGTGCGGCGCAAATTCATTCTGCTGCGTAAAGAGCCAGTCGAGATAGGCTCTCCGGATGCATTCCTGCTCCGGCAGCGGTTCGCCGCTCTGACGAAGCGCCGCACACCGCAGCAGACCGCACGCCGTAAAGAGCGTCATCTGCGTATCATCGGTGACGAGCGCTTTATCAAAGCCTTTGAACAGATCATATCCGGTAATGCCGAATGCGCCGTAGCGGCTGCGAATTTCTTCCTCATGCTGAAACTCGACCGGATAGCCGAGTGCATCGCCTGCCGCGCCGCCGACCAGACAGCCGCGGAAGCGGTCGCGCAATGTTCGCTTGTTCATGATTTACATTTCCACCTTGACGGCTGCGAACCCATACGGCGGGCAGGCAGTGCCTGCATCCATTTTGATGTCCCCCATCATCACGCAGCCACAGTTTACATCTCTACCTTCACTGCCGCGAACCCATACGGGGGAAGGATGACATCATTGCCGTCGATCTGACCGTGCTCAACCTTGAACACCGTATAGCGGTCATTGAACGGCGTCTTATCCACGCCGAATACAACCTCATGATTAGAACGGTTCAGCGCAATGACCATTGCCTTTCGCCGGTGATCGCGGTACCGCGCAAATACGATATAATCATCATCCAGCGTCAGGAATTTCAGCGCGCCGTCCAAAAAGACCTTCGAGCTGTGACGGATCCGCGAGAGCTCCTTTGTGTATTCGATCAGGTCCTGATCCTCATGTCCCCAGGGATAGCAGCGGCGGTTGAAGGGATCGCCGTAGCCGTCCAGACCCGCTTCGTCGCCGTAATAAATGCTCGGGACGCCCGGCAGGAAGAATTGCAGTACCATTGCCGCCTTCAGCTTCTTCTTGCCGATATCGTACTGCTGGGGATTCAGTCTGCGCTCCGCCTGCCAGTCTTTGCTTCTGCCGTTTGCAGGCTCGCCGCCGAATACAGTGATCGCGCGCTCAATATCATGCGTCGAGACAAAATTCATCAGCACATCCGCGGCGCATTTCGGATAATTCTCCATGATCGTCATGATGCTGTTGCGGAAATCATAGGGGCTGCATCCGCCGATATACTGCATGATCGCGCTGCGGAACGGATAATTCATGACCGAATCGAGCTGACTGCCGAGCAGATAGCGCCGCCGGACACCGTATGCCTCCTTCGTCGAAGCATCCTCCCAGACCTCGCCGATCACGATATGATCGCCCTCTGCACCCTTGACGCAGTCGTGCAGATGCTCAAGGAATGCATCCGGCAGCTCATCCGCCACATCCAGACGGAAGCCCGCCGCGCCGAGGCTCATCCAGTATTCGAGGACGCCGTCCTTGCCGCAGATATAGTCCGTATACGCAGGCTCGTTTTCATTGACATTCGGGAGCGTATCAATGCCCCACCACGATTCATACACATTCGGATACTGGTGGAAGCTGTACCACTTGTAATACGGGCTTTCCTGCGAATTGTACGCGCCGACCGTATCATAGCGGCAGAATTTGTTGAAGTAGATGCTGTCCGCACCGGTATGCGAGAACACGCCGTCGAGGATCACGCTGATGCCGTGACGCGCCGCCTCCGTGCAGAGCCGTGCAAAATCCTGATTCGTGCCGAGCAGCGGATCGACATTGCGGTAATTCGCCGTATTGTAGCGATGATTCTCATGCGCTTCAAAGATCGGGTTCAGGTAGATGCAGGTGACGCCGAGCGATTCAAGATAATCGAGCTTCTGCACGATGCCTTCGAGATCGCCGCCGAAATAATCGTTGTTCCAGACATGCCCGTACTGATCGGGGCGATAGAAGGGCGTTCCGCCCCAGTCATCGCGCAGCACACGGTCATTCGGGACGTTCTCATGCTGCATCCCGCTCTTGCAGAAACGGTCGGGGAAAATCTGATACATCACGCCGCCCTTTAGGAAATCCGGCGTCTGGAAGGCTTCGTCAAAGACAGTGAGCTGAAAGAGATCGCCCTCGCCGATGACGCCCTCATGCGCGGCAGCCTTCTTGATATACGACCACTGACCGCCGGAAATATACGAAAAATAATAGTAATGCACACCGGGAATCTTTGCAGAGCAGGTCGCGGAATAGAACACATCCTCGCCGCTCCGGCTGACGGTATTCATCGGGATAAAGCGCTCCTTCATGCCCGGACGGTAAAGCACGAGCATCGGATTCGTATCGAGCACAACCGATTCCGGCAGACAGATCGTGAAGGTACACGGTTCATTCTGCCGCAGTGCGCCGAATACGGACTTATACGCACGGTCCCAGCTGTCATATATTTTTCTCATATGATCGCACCTCTTTTTGCAGTCGGGAAGCACTGCGCCGCGCCGGTGTGCGGCGAAGCATTTTCCCCGAAAAATCCCCGACAGATTACGGGACATTCTTCTCGGTATCCGTGTCCGGCAAAATCCGTCGGGGATTTGTCATAATGATTTGTGATTAAAGATGCCAGATATTCTTTGCATATTCGGTGACGGCGCGGTCTGCGGAGAACACGCCTGCACCTGCAATATTGTTCAGGCTCATCTTGGCGAAGCGCTGCTTATCGGCATAGCACTGTGCGGCGTATGCCTGTGCAGCACGGTAGCTGTCGAAGTCCGCCAGCACCATATAAGGATCCTGCGTGCGGAGCGACTGTGCGATATCCGGGAACTTGTCGCCGTTGATACCGTTGTTGATGCGGTCCACGCAGGCGCGCACCAGACCGTGATGATCGTAGATCTCCTGCGGACGGTAATGCGGCTTGCGGCTGTTGACCTCCTCGGTCTTCATGCCGAAGATGATGATATTCTCATCGCCTGCGGCATCCTTGATCTCAATGTTCGCGCCGTCGAGCGTACCGATCGTGACAGCGCCGTTCAGCATCAGCTTCATGTTGCCCGTACCGGAAGCCTCGGTGCCTGCGAGCGAAATCTGCTCGGAGAAATCGGAAGCCGGCATCAGCAGCTCGGAGAGCGTGACGCAGTAGTTCTCAAGGAACACAACAGCGAGCTTTTCGCTGATCTTCGGATTCTTGCGGATCTCCTCGGAGAGGCTCCAGATCATCTTGATGATCTGCTTGGCGAGATAGTAGCCAGGTGCTGCCTTTGCCGCGAAAATATAGGTCTTCGGTGCAAAGTCCATATCCGGATTGTCGAGCAGCATCTGATAATCCGCGAGAATATTCAGCGCATTGAGATGCTGACGCTTGTATTCGTGCAGACGCTTGACCTGTACGTCAAAAACGCTGTCCGGATTCAGCTCGATGCCGTTCTTCGCCTTGACATACTTTGCAAATTCGATCTTATTCTCGCGCTTGACTGCCATGAGCTTTTCGAGCACCTTGGCATCATCCTGAAATGCACGGAACTTTTCGAGCTCTGCGGCATTCTTGAGGAAGCCGCCGCCGATTGCGGATTTCAGCAGCTTCGTCAGACCCGGATTCGACTGATACAGCCAGCGGCGGTATGCGATACCGTTCGTGACATTCGTAAACTTCTTCGGGCAGTAGCGGTATTCGTTGTTGAAGACGGCATCCTTGATGATCTCGGAATGCAGCTTGGAAACGCCGTTGACACTGTGCGAAGCAGCGACGCAGAGCTTTGCCATATGAATCAGGTTGTCCTGAATAATGGACATATTCGTCGTAATATCGCTGTTGTTCGTTCTTGCAAAGACCTCCGCGCAGTAGCGGTTGTTGATCTCGACGATGATCGAGAAGACGCGCGGAATCACTCTGCGGACAAGGTTGATATCCCACTTTTCGAGCGCCTCTGCCATAACGGTATGGTTCGTGTATGCAAAGACCTTCGTGGTGATATCCCATGCCTTCTCCCAGCTGTAGCCGCAGTCATCGAGCAGAATGCGCATCAGCTCCGGAATCGCAAGCGTCGGGTGCGTATCGTTGATGTGAATGGAAACCTTATCTGCGAGGTTATCGAGCGTGCCGTAGACGCTCATGTGATTGTTGACGATGTCGCCGACGGCTGCGGCGCAGAGGAAATACTGCTGACGCAGACGGAGCGACTTGCCCTCAAGGTGATTGTCGTTCGGATAGAGCACCTTGGAGATCGCGTTCGCAATGGAATTCGGGGCGAGCGCCTTGGAATAATCGCCCTGATTGAACATCTGCATATCGAAGCTCGGCGCCTTTGCAGACCACAGTCTCAGAACGGAGACCGCGTTGCTGTTGTAGCCCGAAACATACATGTCATAGGGGATTGCGGTAACGGTGCTGTAGTTCACATGCGAAACATGGTGATACTGCTGATCCCAGTATTCCTCGAGATCACCCTCGAAATGCACCTCGATCGCCTGCTCCGGTCTCGGGTCGAGCCATACCTCGCCGCCCGGGAGCCAGTTGTCCGGCAGCTCGGTCTGCCAGCCCTCTTCGAGCTTCTGTTTGAAGATGCCGTACTCATAGCAGATCGAATGACCCGTTGCCGGATAGCCCGTTGTTGCCAGACCGTCCAGATAGCAGGCTGCGAGTCTGCCGAGGCCGCCGTTGCCGAGACCTGCGTCCGGCTCGTAGTCATAGACTCTGTCGAGGTTGATATCAAACTTCTTCAGGAACTTCTCCACATCATCGGCAAGCTCAAGATTATAGAGCGAGGTCTTGAGCGATCTGCCCATGAGGAATTCCATGGAAAGATAGAAGATCTGCTTCTGACCCGTCGAATTGACATGGTTCATGAACTTCTGGCGCTTTGCCTTCATCAGCTCGGTAATGACCGAGGACAGTGCAAGATAGATCTGCTTGTCGCTCGCTTCATCCGGCGAGACATTGAACTGCATCTGAAGGCGGTTCAGGAAATCCTGCGTAACCTTTTCCGAAAACTTGGACATTTCTCAAACTCCGTTTCTCCGTCGTGCGATGTCGGTTTGCTGCCGCGGATGCATGCTTCTGCGCATTGCGGCATATACTGCTGCCGTGACGGCGGAGCGCCGGCAGCAGGCGAAGATCACAGGGCGTTTGTTTTCGCGCTGTCATCTGCAAACAATACCATTTTATTATACCCCATTCACGCTGAAAATGCAATAGCTGAAATATACAAAATTGCTGCAAAAAAACCGGAATATTGTCTGCTGGATGCAATTCATATCTATCAAAATTGTGAATACTGCACAAAGCAGAAGCGGCAACACGGCTTTTGCCGCAGATTTCTGCGGTAAATCACAGCTTTTCTGCGCCGGATGCATCTTAATCACTTCTTAATAAAATTCTACGTTTTGAACGGCATTCCGCTGCGGAAAAGGCTGATTTTCAGCGCTGTTCCGATGCCGGATATGCGCCAAAAACCTTGACTTTTCGCCGGATACATGGTATAATAGCTTGATATAGTATGCATATCAGTCACTAGAAACGGAGGCACGGATATGGTATATGTTTTTCTCGCGGAAGGCTTTGAGGAGGTCGAGGCGCTGACGCCGGTGGACTGCCTGCGCAGAGCCGGAAAGGATGTCTGCACCGTCGGCATCGGCGGCACGGTGATCAAAGGCTCACACGGCATCCCTGTCACGGCGGATATGGCGGATACGGCTTTTGTGCCGGACAGCTCGCTTGAGATGATCGTTCTGCCCGGCGGCATGCCCGGCACGATTCACCTCGGAGAGAGCAGCACGGTTCAGAATGCACTCACCTACTGCGCGGCAAATGACAAATGGATCGCTGCGATCTGTGCGGCACCCTCGCTGCTCGGCGCGCGCGGTCTGCTCGCAGACAAAACAGCGACCTGCTATCCCGGCTTTGAGGACAAGCTGATCGGCTGCATTACCGTCGCAGAACCGGTCTGTCAGGACGGCAGAATCATCACGGGCAGAGGCCCCGGCGCGGCAATGGATTTCTCGCTGCGTCTGGTGGAGGTGCTCGCAGGTGCCGCAGCTGCCGCGAAGCTCGCGGAAGGAATGGTATACAAAAAATGAGCACCGCAATCGCAGAAGAGAAGAAGGCGCTGCGCCGGATGCTCTTTCAGGCACGCTCGGAGATGTCCTTCGACAGCCGCAGCGCTGCCGACCGGAAAATCGCCGAAAGCGTGCTGCAGCACCCTGCATACAAACAGGCAAAGCAGATTTTCTGCTATGTTTCCATGCCGCATGAGGTCAGCACAAGAACACTGCTTTCCGCTGCACTGAACGACGGCAAGATTCTCGGGCTGCCCGTCTGCGAGCCGGAGACCTGCTCCATGACCTTTTACCGGCTGGATGCACTCTCGGAGCTCAAGACAGGCGCATTCCGGATTCCGGTGCCGCCGGTCTCGGAGGACCGTATTCTGCTGCCCGATGAAGATACGCTGATGATTGTCCCGATGCTCGCATTCGACGCGGAGGGCTACCGGCTCGGCGCAGGCGGCGGATATTACGACCGCTATCTCGAAAAATATCAGATCAGAACGCTCGGCATCTGCTATGCGGCATGCCGGCAGACAGCGCTTCCGCACGATGCAACCGACCGCAGACTGGAAGCCTGTATTACGGAACAAAAAACGGAGGATTTTTATGGCTGACGAAAACAAGTCCCGGCAGGACGCCGATCAGGAGGCGCTGACTCCGGCAGAAACAGAATCGCCGGAGACGGATGAATCGCTGTCGGTGGAAATCACTGAGCTCACGGACGACGAACCCGCAGAGAATGCTGCGGAGGATACCGATAAGCCCGCCGATGCAGCAGGATCCGCAGATGAAGCGGGTGCCGCAGATGCAGCAGACGAAATGGATGAAGACGAAGCTGCATTCTTCGCAGAGCTCGATAAGGAGCTCGGCAAGGGCGCTTATTCCAAAGACGAATCCGAAA
>CAMHUJ010000046.1 GCA_946188175.1 uncultured Ruminococcus sp. | reverse complement strand
CAGTCCGCAGCAAACCGCCGCATCTGCGCCGTTTTCGGAGAGCCCGAGCGTCTTGAAGGAATCCGCATCACACTGCTTTAAGACGGTCTCGCGCTGCTTGTTCACGGAGAAGCAGTCGTCTTCGCGCAGCGTGACCATGCAGTTCGTGCGCGTTTTCAGGAAATCCGCAACGGGCTTATAATCGAGAAAATCCTTCGTAATCAGCAGCTCGGAGGGATGATAGCGGTCGATCAGGCTGATGAGATCGTCGGTGCGGGATTTGCCCTCGAGCTTATGCAGATTGACCGCGCCCGTCGAGATATCCGCCGCACAGAATGCAATCTCCTCATCCTTGCTCCACACTGCCGCAAGATAATTACAATTTGATTCATCGAGCATACTGGATTCGATCAGCGTGCCGGGTGTCACGACACGGATCACGCCGCGCTCGACAAGACCCTTTGCAAGCGCCGGGTCCTCCATTTGCTCGCAGATCGCAACGCGGTAGCCGAGATTGACAAGCCGCTTGAGATACTGCTCCACGGAATGATACGGCACGCCGCACATCGGCGCCCTTGTCGGCAGTCCGCAGTCCCTGCCGGTCAGTGTCAGCTCCAGCAGCTTCGATACAAGGATCGCGTCATCGAAAAACATCTCGTAAAAATCACCGAGACGGAAGAACACGATCGCATCCCCCGATGCATCCTTGACCGCAAGATACTGCTGCATCATCGGGGAGAGCTTGGAGCGGTCGATCTCGATTGCCATATCAGTGGCAGCCGCCGCAGGCGGAGCAGTCGCCGGAACAGCTTGCCGCAGCGGTCGGATCGAAGGAATCGGGGTCCTGACCTGCTGCGCTGTAGGCGATCACACGGTTGATGCCGTCAAGCAGCTGCTCGAATTCCGCACGCGCTGCCTGATACTTCCGCATGGAATCATGCGCCATGATCTGCGAATAGAGCCCGCGCACTTCCTCGCCGAGCTTCTTGACGCGCTCCTCGTCATGCTCTGCCTTGTCCTCCTCATTGCCGAGGTCAAGACGCTTTAAGTTGAATTCGCCGATGAGATTCTGCAATGCCTCATCCGCATCGTTATCCGCCGAAGCCTTGCGGAATGCAAGGTAACGCTCGTCCTTTTGCAGTTCTCTGCCGAGCTGCTTTGCCATTTCCAGTAAATCTGCCATTTTCATTTTCTCCTTATATCAAATATAATAACAAACATTATTCAGTCATATCCGGCGGTTCTGAATTCCCAGCCGTTCTCCGGTGAATGCGTGATAATCCACCCGTAACCGCTCTGCTTACAGTGATTCCACATGTCCGAAGCAAACGGGCTGTCTGTGAGGAATGTCGATTCCAGATAAATCACATCGTCAAAGCCGGTGCCAAGACTGCTGAATCCCTGTCTCTGCACCGTATCGGATTCCTCACGCGACAGCGCTTCATCATAGTGAATCTCCGTCATGACGCAGCCCTCAAAATCCCGAAACTGCTTCCGTGCAATCGAAACAGCTTCGCGGATATCCGCTTCGGAATGCGTATTCGTATTCTTGTCGCCGTAATCCACACACGCAAACAGTGAGATGCCGTGTACCATATGCCAGACAAAGCCTGCGCCAAGCACCGTGGCACCGATGAGAATTGCCGTAGCTGCTGCTTTTTTCATAGTCGTATCCCTCCGTATTCAGATTGTTTCCTGTGATGATTGCTGTGTCTGATTCTGTAATGCAGTACGTGCTGTATGAGTCTCGAGATCGGCAAGGCGCGTCGGAAGCGGGATGCGGCTCTCTTTGTCCGTCAGACGGAGCGCCAGCGATGTTGCCGTATCGAGCGAAATGCCGCTGCCGACCGATACAAAGACCGGTTTCACATTGTCATGCGTGCGCAGGGCTCTGCCGTATACCTCGCCGCCGATCACGATATCGGTATAGCTGCCCGATTCCGGTGCAGGCTCCGTAAAGTCCGTATCATGGACGCGGTAATAGGTCTTTGCGATGCCGAATGCAGGCTTTTGCAGCATCAGCGCCGCATGCGAGGCAATGCCCATATGCCGCGGATGCAGATACCCGTTGCCGTCAAAGACATAGAGCTCCGGCTCTGTTTGCAGCTTTGCAGCCGCATCCTTCACCAGCGGCAGCTCGCGGAATGCAAGATACCCCGGGCAATAGGGCACTGTGATCGCACCGTCCGCCCATACCTTTTCGATCACCTGCTTTGTCTGCATTTCGAGCACGACAATGCAGCAGACGGCGTATTCGCTGCCGTCCGGCAGGTTCCAGTAGGCAAGATCGACGCCCGCAACCGTTTGCAGAGATGAAAAATCACGGCTGTCCGTCAGCACGATCTGCCGGCTCAGTTCCTTCTGCTTTGCAGCAAATGCCTGCTGCGCCGCATCTGTCAGTATCGTATTCATAACATTTCTCCCGTCAGTGCCCAGTTCTTGACGCCGATCACACGGACATCCAGCAGTCTGCCGATATGCTCCGGCGTTCCCTTTGCTTCGAGCACCAGACCCTCGCGCGTTTTGCCGAGCATCAGTCCGGTCTCCGGATCATGCTTTTCCGCAAGAAAACGCACCTGCTTGCCGAGGAAGCGTCCGTTGAATGCCTCGGAAATCTCACGCTGCCGTTTCAGCAGACGCTCCATGCGCGCGGCGATCTGCGCCTGCGTGGAGACAAACGGCATCTCCGCCGCCTTCGTACCGCTGCGCGGGCTGTAGATAAACGTATAGAGATTGTCATATTTCACGCGCTCAATGATCTGCATAGTACCCTCGAAATCCGCGTCGGTCTCCGTCGGGAAACCGACGATCAGATCGCTCGAAAAGCCGAAATCCGGCGACTGACTGCGCGCATAATCCACAGTCTCCAGATATTTTTCCAGCGTATAGTGCCGGTTCATTTCGCGAAGGACGCGGTCGCTGCCGCACTGCACCGGCAGATGCAGATGATGCTCGATATGCTTTGATTGCAGCATTGTGTCGATCAGCTCCGGCGTGGCATCCTTTGGGTGCGAGCTCATGAAGCGGATAAAATAATCCCCCTCAATCGCATCGAGCCGCCGCAGCAATGCGGGGAAATTGATCTCCTCATCGAGCCCTCTGCCGTAGGAGTTGACATTCTGCCCGAGCAGCAGAATCTCCTTATAGCCCTGCCCGATCAGGCTGCGGACCTCCTGCTCGATCGCCTCCGGTCTGCGGCTGCGCTCTCTGCCGCGCACATAGGGCACAATGCAGTAGGTACAGAAATTGTTGCAGCCGTACATGACCGGTACGCTTGCCTGAAAACCCGATTCGCGCACCGTCGGGAGTGATTCGTCCGGCAGACCTGCAAATTTCAGTGTCTCATGCCGCTTTTCGCCCTGATAGACTTTCAGCAGACTTTCCGGCAGCTTTTCCATAGCACCGGCGCCGAGAATCAGCTTCACAAACGGATAGGATTTCCGGAGCAGCGCCCGCACCTCGTCCTCCTCCGCCATGCAGCCGCACAGCCCGACGACAAGCCGCGGATTTTTCTCATAGATCGGCTTGAGTGCGCCGAGTCTGCCGATCACGCGCGATTCCGCATGGGCGCGCACGGCACAGGCATTGAACAGGATGACGTCGGCTTCCTCGGGGGTATCGGTCAGCTCATAGCCGAGGTCCTGCAATATGCCCTTGTATTTTTCACCGTCACAGAAATTGAGCTGGCAGCCGAAGCTCTGGACATGCGCCTTCGGAGTATGGGAAAAGGTTTCCAGCACCGAACGGATGCCTGCTGCGGTCTGTGCGCCGTGGTCTGTCATCTGGTATCTTCCTTTCTGTTTTCAGCCTCGCCTGCGGATAACAAGCCAACTTATATTATAGCATATCTCATCCGAAATTGCAACCGGTCAAATGCAATATAAAAAGTAGGGAAGGAGAAAGTTAGAAGTGAGGAGTGAGGAGTTAAGGTATCGCATGTTTCCATTGCGAAACAGCGATGATTTGAAATGGTGATAAATCTTCCAATCATCCGCGAAGCGGATACCGCAACGCCTCACTGATCAATTTGCTTATTCCTCTGCGAAAACAAAAAACGGAGCACAGATTTCTCTGCACTCCGCTGAACAGCATATAAAAAAGCAACAGCGTCCCGAACTCAATCCGGAACGCTGCGTTGAAGAGGCGCGAACCAGATTTGAACTGGTGATCACGGTGTTGCAGACCTGAATATCAATCAACAGGAGGAAAATTGAGTATGGCAAAGTCAAGTATCTCTGCAAAGCAGAACGAACTACAGAAGAAGCAGAAGAGACACAGGCTGCTGCGCTCGAAGCGCTGGCAGCTGTACGAGCAAGGGCAGAATCCGCTGAAAACAGCGGTGCAACCGATATAACTGAAAAAACGGAGGGATAAACGATGATGAACAGAATTATCATTATGGGAAGAATTACCGCAGATTTGGAAGTAAAACAGACCAATTCCGGCAAGGACTACATCAATTTTTCGGTGGCTGTCGATCAGCCGCCGAGAGAGAACGGTGAGAAACAGACGGACTTCTTCCGCTGCACCGCATGGGGCGGCACAGCAGGTTTTATCAGCAAGCACTTCGGCAAGGGCGCAATGATTCTGTTGGAAGGCTCTATGCACAACGATGACTACACGGACAAGGATGGCGTGAAGCGGTATGGGATGAAGCTGACCGTTTCCAATGCGTACTTCACCGGCGAAGGGAAGAAGGATGCAGACCCGGAGAATGCGGTGAAAATCACAATCGACCGCCAAAATACAGACAAGCCGAACGGCTTTGTATTCGGTCAGCCCGGAAAAGGTTATGGCTTTCATACTGATGCACAGCCTTCCGGTATGGCTGCCGCAGTCCGGAACGAACTCGAACGTGCTTCTATGGAAGCTGATATTACCATTGATCCCGCACGGGGATATGATTCTATCCAATAAAAAGAAAGGAACGATATTATGAGCACTATTATTATTCGTCGAGTCATCGGAGCCGTTGTATTTGTCGCAGCTCTCTAAGATTCCCATTTACTAACACCTTATCCTTTCAGGAGGTCAAAATGAACTGCGCTGATTTGTTTGAACGTATGATTGTAGGGAGAAAGAGGTAAAAAGAAAATGAAGATGATCGCTTGCTACAACAACAAGGGCGGTGTCGGGAAAAGCACCATTGTCCTGAATGTTGCACACAGCCTTGCGAAACAAGGAAAGCGTGTGCTTGTCATGGACTGTGACGGGCAGCAGAACGCTGCCCGTTTCCTTTGTGACACATTGCCCGATGCAGATCACGGACTGGAACGGTTGCTGCTTGCATCGCCAACATTCACTCCGACTGCAATCCAAATGAAAAGCCGCTATGATATGATTGATGTGATCGCGGCAACTCCGGCAATCAACGATGCCGCTGCAAAGTATTCCGCGCAGTCTGAACGCTTGCGCAAAGAACAGCTTGAATCGCTGCGTGAATGGGAAAAACCGTGGGTAGCGGTCGATTATGACTTCTGCCTTTTGGATATGCCCCCTGCTCTGAACTGCATCACCGAAGCTCTGCTTTCCGTCACGGACGGCGTGATCGTTCCGATCGAGCTTGGCAGTTTTGCGATTCAGGGTGTCACAAGAGTGACCGAAGCTCTGAACCGCTGTGGCGCAAATTTGCTCGGCTGCATCGTTTCCAAATTCGACCGGAAGAACAGCGCAGACGTTGAGCTGCTGAAACAGTTTCGCGCACAGATCGGGAACAAGCTGTTTGATACAGTGATTCCGCAAAGCAAGATCATTAAGAACAGTATCAGCTATCGCATGACGGCTGATGAGTATATGGGTTGGCTTGAACCGGCAAAGGCTTTTGATAATCTGACTTCTGAGCTGATTTCGGAAACGGAGGGATTATGATGAAAGACTATTACCAGAACCAGTTGATCGCGGCGGCGGCAGAGCTTCTGCCGCCGGAATGGAACAATGCAGCCATTGCGCTGTTTCGTGTCGGAACAGGCAGCGATCAGTCTGACTGGAAGATCGTCCTGACGGAGCGATTAAGGAGATTCTTCCGAAGTGCAGCGGTATCACAAAGTCGCTGCAAATCCAATCAGCGATCAGCAACGCAATGTTTGAATTGCAGTCACAGGACGCACGGATGCAGCAAGTAGTATTCCAGTTTTCGAGAGATCGTTCGATCTGCGATCTGAACCGTGAAGCCGCAGAGCTGCGCGATCAGGAGTATATTCAGAATTGGAAACAAACCATTTTCGGAGAATCAGGAGGAAAGCAAGATGCCCAAAAGAAAGTTTGATACTGCGATCATGGCAGATATGCAGTCTGTCGCCGGTGACAGTTTCAAGGATTGCATCCGGATGATTGCGATCGACAAGGTTAAGGCTTCGGCAGATAACTTCTATTCAATGTCCGATCTTGAATTGCTTGCCGATGATATCGAACGGCAGGGATTGAAGCACAATCTGGTGGTGAGAGAGGACAAAGGCAATCCGGATTCCTATTTCATCGTTTCCGGTCACCGCCGGTTCTCTGCAATTCAGCTTTTGGCAGAACAGAACAGATACCGTTCACAGTACGTCCCCTGCTATGTGTCTGCTGCGACAACAGAAGCCGAAGCAATGCTCGATCTGATTATGCTGAATGCAACAACACGGCGCATGACGGATGCTGAGTATATACAGCAGTATGAGTATCTGGAACAAACGCTGAAAGAACTGGATGCCGCCGGAGAACCGGTCAGCGGCAGAATGCGCGAACGGATTGCAAAAGCTCTGAACGTATCCTCGGCGCAAGTCGGAAAGATCGAAAACATCTTGCATAACGGAATTGAAGAAGTGCAGCAAGCAGTACGTTCCGGAGAAATGTCGATTTCAACTGCATCGGCAGTATCGTCACTTCCGGAAGAAGAACAGCAAAAGCTGACAAGTGAAAAATCAATTTCTGAGATAAAGACAAAGGATGCAAAGGAACGCAAGACTTCCAAAAAAGCGGAAGAACCGGAAACCGTGACCGAGGATGATTCTTCTTTTTCTGACGGAATCGAAACTTCGGACGAAATCGAAGATGCGCCTGAAACGTCCGATGAAGAAGCCGAAGCGGACAGTGATTACAGCGATCTGGAAATGTTTGAGGAAATCCCCGATGCTGAACCGATGAAATTTATTGATGCATTGGATTCGGCAATGAGCATTCAAAGTGCGCTGAAAACCAATCTCCACGCTTCAATTACATTAGAGCAACTGAATCTTGCGATTGAAACTGCAATCGCTGATTTACAAAATCTGAAAGGAATGATTTGAAATGGCAAAACTGACACTTGATGAAAAAATCGCAAAGGCACAGGAGATTATCTCCAAAGAAGAAGCCGTCATTGCGGCAAGTCGCGAAAAAATCAAAAAGGCACAGGATGATCTGAAAAAGTATCAGAAAGAAAAGGATGCAAACTTCGCCAATGAAATTCTGGCGATTGTATCGCAGGGTGTCAATCTGAGCAATGAGGAACGTGCATCTATTCTGGAACAGCTCCGTTCCGTCCGTCCGGTCACTTCGACGGCAAATGAGAACACAGCCGATTCAGAGAATCCGGACGATGCAGCCGGTGCTACCAGTAGCACATTCGGAACGAATTAAGACTGCGTGCTTTCGTTCCGAAAGCCCCAAATTGAGCGAAAGCGAATCTGATGCCGGTTGAACCAATCCGGCATTTAGGGTTTTAGGGGCAAAGCCACTAACAAGCGATTTTGTGTACCATGAGGTACACGAAATCTGAGCTTGCAACTCACCGCGAGCAAGCTCGCTAGGTGAGTAAAATCAGACAATCGAAATCAGCATAAATCAGAGGTACTGCGGAGGTGAAAATGAACCATGAGCGAAAACGCAACCATACAGATTCATGTTCGCATTCTGCCATCAGAAAAAGAAATCATCGAAACGAATGCGGCAGCAGCCAAAATGAGCTTGACAGAATATGTGCGCCGGTGTTGCCTGAAAAAGAAAGTCATGGATACTTCTTGGGTTGCCGGAATCACAAATCAGATCATCCGCATCGGTGTGAACGTCAACCAGATCGCTGCCGTTGCAAACAAAAACAAATCTGTATCTGATGCACAGATTGACTTGCTCAATCGGAATCTGATCGAACTGCAAAACAAGATGCAGGGCATCATTGACTGTATGCAGACACCGGAGGATAAGACACTATTAGCTGTTAAGGATATGACAAGGGCAATCCTTGCGAAGCTCGATGAAAGAGATGAGAGTGTATAATGGCTTTTGTCGGACACAATATTATCAGGAGTGTGGAACACATGGAACACGCTGTCGGTTACGTTGCAAATCCAAACAAGGCTCTGAGCATCCAAGAACAACGAGAACATTTAGCGGCAGCGATTGACAGTATCACACAAGTCAATCTGACGTATGGAGAGAATGCAACCTTTCTGAACTGCACCGGATTGAACACTTATCAGCAATTTGAAATGGTACGTCAATCGCACGGACAGGACAAGGGCGTGATCGCACATCATTACTATCAGAGCTTCTCGCCGGAAGATAACATCACACCGGAACAAGCGCACAAGATCGGTGTGGAGCTTGCAAGCAAAATGTTTGAGGGCTTTCAATGCGTGGTGACAACACACATCGACAAGAATCACGTTCACAATCATATCTTGGTAAATTCCTGTCACATGGAAACCGGTCTGAAATGGTTAAGCAACAAAAAAACGATGCGAATGATTCGGAACGAATCTGACCGGCTATGTAAACGGTACGGCATGAGCGTGAT
>CAMHUJ010000045.1 GCA_946188175.1 uncultured Ruminococcus sp. | reverse complement strand
CTGGATCTGCGCGGTTCCCTACGGCTACATCATGACGAACAGCAAGACGATGCAGTTTGAAGTGGACGAACCCGCCGCAGAGGTCGTGCGCGAGATCTTCCGGCTATACAGCGAGGGCTGGGGCTACAAGCGCATTGCCAACTACCTGACCGATCAGCACATCCCCACGCCGCGCATGGCGGAAAAGGAACGCCGCGAGGCACAGGGCGAGGAATGCACCCTGCGCGGGAAACCGGAATGGAGCCTTGTCACAGTCAGCGAGATTCTGCGCAATGACTTCTATATCGGCACGCTGCGGCAGGGCAAATACCGCCGCAAGAAGATCAACGGCAGCGACATGAAGCTGCAAGAGACCGATCACCTTGTATTCGAGGACAATCACACGCCGATCGTCGATTACAAGCTGTTCGCGGGCGTGCAGGAGCAGATCGCACAGCGCACGCGCTCCAATTACCGCGGCGTGAAGAAGTACGACAATGTGTATTCGGGCTATCTGTTCTGCGGTGACTGCGGCAGTCCGATGTTCTCCATGAGCCGCGCCGACCTTGCGCCTGCATACCGCTGCGGAACCTATCACAGGCGCGGCAGCAAGGCGTGCAGCTCGCATCATACCCGCGTGGATATGCTGGACGGACTGCTCAAAGCGTTCATTCAGAAGGTCAAGGAGAACTCCGAGACGATGCTTGAAAAATTGCAGGCATCCATTGACCGCGAACGCAATGAAACTTCATCGAGCAAGTCAGTTGTCGAGGTACTGAATCAGCAGATCGAGGATACCCGCGCCGAGATCAAGATGCTCGCACGGCAGCATGTCCGCGATATTGCAAAGCATCCGGAGCGCGAGGATATGCTCGAAGAAATCTACACGGAGCAGATCGACGAGCTGACACTCCGGATCGAAGGTCTGCGCAATCAGATGCAGCTTGCCACCGATAAGCACAACATGATCGTCAATGTCAACCGCACCGCGAAAACGGTCATGGAAGTGTTTGACACGATTCTCAGCAAGGACAGCCTGACGAAAGCCGATGTCGATTTTATCATCGAGCGCATCACGGTCTATGAAGATCACATCGACATCAAGCTGCGTCCGGACATTGATATGCTGCTGAAAACCGGCACGATGCCGGAGCGGAATTACGAGGAGAACGCCGTAAATTTTCAAGATGACATTGAGAAATCCAAAGAATCGTCACAATTTGCCGTTGTTACGACAAGCACCGGCAAAATTCTCAGTGTCAATGTTTTCAGTGACGGCGACCCCCTTGAGATATACACGAGTCCGGAGGGGGAGGTTGTATTCCGGAAATACTCTGCGCTCGGGGAAATGGGTGAGAATGCGGCACAGGTTGCGGAGATCATGCAGCGGCTTGCGGGCTGCGGCGTACTGGTCTTTGACCGTGACCATGTGATTGCGGTCTCGGGGACGCAGAAGCGTGAATTTACGGAGCGGCGTGTATCGCAGGAGCTGGAAGCGCTCATGGAAAACCGCCGCACATATTATGCAGCGGAGCATGACAGCATGCATTTGCGTCCGGCGGCGGATTTGCAGCGGACGGCCTTTGCTGCGATGCCGATTCTGACCGCCGGTGACGTGACGGGTGCCGTGGCGTTTCTGGATGCGCAGGATGCCAAAACGGTTCCGACCGATTTGCAGCGCTCGCTGATCTCGGCTGCATCGCAGTTCCTCGGCAGACAGCTTGAAGCATAAAAAAACGGGAGCCGTGTACGGAACACAGGCTCCCGTTTTGTATCATGGTACAGGTCAGCCGCCGGCTGCATGAAGCAAACCGGCGGCTGACAATCCCGCTTTGTGAGAGATCACAGACTGTTGTCTCCGGGCAGCATGCCGCCCGTTTCAAAGAACAGCTTTTCGATTGCAAGGGCACAGCCTGCGCGGTATGCATCGGCATTGTCAATGCTGCTGAACCGGAGCAGAATCGGCTTCTCTTTGCCGGTCAGCTTGCGCAGCTCATCGTCGAGCTTTTTATGTGCTTTGTCGGAGATGCGGAAGCATTGCAGCGTGGCACAGTAGACACTGCTGCCGGTGCAGAGGTTATAGATCAGTCTTGCGAGATCATAGAGATTCTTCTCGTAGACCTTTGTGACCTTCGGATTGCCTGCTTCATATTCCGCATTGAGCTGATCCATGGTCATGGTCTGACCGGTTGCAGCCGCAGCCTTTGCGAGCAGTGCGGCGCGTGTCAGTTCAGCGTGGACGGAGCCGTCCGGATAGCCCTCGCAGGAAGCACCGCCCGGAACGATAATCATGCGGTCAATGACGGAGGTATCGCGGCTGAAACCGCCGACCAGTTCATTTCCGAGCACAATGGAATACTGGAATTTCTGACCGGAATAGATCAGCAGCTGATTGGACGTCACCGCATTTGTATAATCAATGCCTGCAAATGCATAGAGATTGATTGCGCTTTCAGCGAGCACCGGCATACTCAGCTCCATTTCGAGCAGGTAGCAGAGCTTTGCGAAGGAAACCTTGGAATCCTTTTCCTCGGCGCGGAACATCTCCCAGCGTGCCGGAACGATGCCGACGCCCAGACCGAGCATCTGCTTATTGCTGAGTGAATGCTTCTGCATCAGATCGCGGCAGCTTGAAACGATAAACGTAATCAGCTCTTCTGTTTTGGAGTCGTCGCTGATTTCGAGATAACGGTTGTCAATCGGTGCGCCGGTGATATCGGACAGACCGACGCTGATCGCGCGCTCATTGACCACGGCACCGAGTACATGCTTGAAATCCGGATTGATGCGGATCATGGTCTTTTTTCTGCCCTTTTTCTTCGGCTCGCCGACCGCCTCGGCAGCAGGACTGTTCAGATCCTCGAGAATATTCTGTGCGATCATCTGGTTCGTGATGATCGTGACGGCAGCGCGCGTCAGGGAGAGCTGTGCGGCGATATCCACACGGGCGAGCATGCCTGCCTGCCGGATTGCCAGCAGGATTTGTTTGCGGTTTCTGCGCTTGAGATCGAGCTTACTGATACCCTTTGTGTCCATAATAATTCCTCTCTGTTCGTGATTTTGATTTTATGGGCTGCCGTCTGCGCTTCCAGGGGAAAGGGGAATCAAAAACGGCAAAATTACATGAAAATCGGTACATTTTCATGATGATTTTATTATAGTTTCAGAATATGTACTTTCTGTGAAATACGGGTAAAGAAATTGTAAAAAGCAACATATTAAACTGCTGATTTTTTCAGATAACATGCAATTTTTGACGATTAGTTTAATTGCATCACATAGATAACGCACCGTATATACAGAATACGAGCGGCAGCAGATACACTGCAAAGAGCACGAGTGCGAAGCCTGCCTGCAAGAGCACCGCCGCGCCGCGTCCGGAGACCTCGGAGATGCGCTTCGGGATATGCTTCCGCAGCAGGAACAGCAGCAGTGCTGCCGCCAGTGAAATGCCGCAGAGGATACAGGCAGTGCGCAGCCCGGGCGTATGATAGCGCAGCGTGACGGTTCCGCTTCCGGCAGGAAGCTGCACAGCAAGCTGACAGTCATTGACGCAGTATACGGGCGCGGGCATGCCGTCGATATCGGCGGTAAAGCCTTCGTCATAGGCGGCTGCGAGGACGAGCGTCTGCGGATGATCGGTCTGATAATCCGCCGTATAGACACCGTTCCGGTATTGCAGCGCGGTACCCTTTGTCTGCCGGAGCGTTTCCTCCAGCGGCGCTTCCGCAATGCCGAAGACGCCGAAGCTCTCGCAGGTGAAATCATGCTTGACGCGAATGCTGACGACGACATATTCCTTATCGGGTTCGCCGAGCATCTGAACGCCGTTGCAGTTGTTTTCGGGATAATTTCCGCAGACGGTGCGCCCGTTGCAGTGCACCGAAACCGCATCGTTCCGGTCATTGCCGAGCTCGGTGCCTGTCTGGGAGTAGAGATCGAAATAGAGAATCTGCTTTTCAGGGATAAACAGCGAATAGCGGATTTCGCCTTCGGTATCGGGATGATCGAGCGTACAGACGGTCTCGCCGCTGCTGTTTTTTGTCAGCGAGAGATTATTCAGCGCGGTCGGTTCATATTCGGTGATGCAGTCCGGATCGCCGCCGAGCTGCTGCAAAAGCGCTTTCTGTACCCTGACGCGGCTGCCGGCAGGAAGGGACGCGATCTCCTCCGGTGTACGGTCGGTATAATGCGCGGGCGGAATCCGCAGACGGCTCTGTGATACGGAAAGCTCACCGTTTGTCCAGCAGAGGTCGGTCCACGAGGGAAAATCCGCCTGTACGCCGAGCAGATACTGCACATTCCAGAAAGCATCCGAAAGGACAGTGCCGCCGGTCGAGGGAACCTCCATCCAGTAGGAGCTGTAGCCGAAGCGCTTGACGCCCTGAATGAAATCCTCTCTGGTCAGCGAGGTGTAATGCGCGAGTGTCGGGATGCCGAGCGCACCGACCATATTCGCGTGCGCATATTTTTTCGTCAGGCGGATCCTTGCGGTTGTATCCTCCGGCTGTACGGCATGTGCGGCGTGCATTGTCTGCGAATAGAGCGCGTCGTCGTTGGCAGCGTGACCGATATAGCAGTCATACTGGAAGGCAAATTCGCAGAGAAACAGCACGGCGAAAAAGCCCGTGCAGACGCGCGAAGGAAGCACACGATGCTGCCGGAACAGAATCGCAAAGGCATAGACGGTTGTCAGCAGGAACATCAGAATCAGCATGCGCATGGCTGCGGCGTCGCTGACCCAGAGTGTTGTGACATAGGAATAAATATGCTCCTTCTGCGTAAAATGCAGAATCAGCCCGCAGGCGAGCACCGCGGCAAATCCGGTGCCGAGCATGGCAAGCGCAGCCGCCTTCGGAAAGGCAGCGGCTTTGTCCTCATCAAACTGTACCGAGAGCTGCTTGCCGGCAAGCGTCAGCATCAGCAGAATCGGGATCATGCCCCAGCGCAGCGGAAATGCCTGATAGCTTCCGCCGTGCCACATGACATTGACCGGATCGAGTACGGCGGCTGTGAGCAGCAGCAGAAAGATTCTGCGGTCGCGCCGTCTCGAGGAGATGCGCGGCGACTGCTTCTGCCAGAGCAGAATCAGCGCGCTGAATCCGATGCAGGTGCAGCCGAGCAGGCAGATTTTGTCGCCCAGATGCTCAAACAGCGCTGCATGCATCAGGACATCCGGAATGCTGACGCCGCGTGCCGACTGCATGACCTGCAAAAGACAGGGCAGCCAGACGACCGATGCAATGCCGCCCGCAATCAGACTTGCGAGCAGAAACCGCAGCGAGATCGCACCGCGCCGCGATTCCGGAACGGTCGTCCGGACGGATACTGCCATATAGAGTACAATGAAAATCACGATCATATAGCCGATATAGAAGCATGTCAGCAGGATCGCGGTCAGTACCGGCAGAAACGGCAGCGGATCGGCACGCTTGAGCAGTCTGCGCAGCGAGAACATCAGCAGCGGCAGCAGCAGCATGACATCGAGCCACATCAGATTCTGATAGTAGAACAGTCCGTAGCCGGAGCAGCCGTACATGACGCCGAGCAGAACGGCGTTCGCAGCGCTGCATCCCTGAATCCGGCTGCGGAACCAGAACGATGCCGTTCCGGCTGCAAGCGCGAGCTTCAGAAAGACAATCAGCGTCACGAGCTGATCGGCAGGGAGGTCCGTCACCAGAATGAGCAGCGAAAACGGATTGCACAGGAAAAAGCAGAATACCGCATAGAAATGCATGCCGCCTGCATCGAGCGGCGAGAACCAGACAGATTCGCCGCTTTGCAGAAGCTGTTTCAGCTGTACCAGCAGCGGCACGGCCTGCTGCTCCATATCACACCAGACGATGCTGTTTGTGCCGCATGGGAAAATGCCGTACAGCGAATTCATCACCGCAAAGAGCACCAGCGTGATGCCGCAGCTCAGCAGCGGAACCCCTGCCAGTGAGCAGATTCGGCGCGGCAGGGAACGCCGGTCGGATTGTTTCAGTGTATCCATGCATTTATCATATCATATTACAAGAGAAAAAGCAAGCAAATTCAGAAAATCTTCATGTTCATCCCCAATGATTGCGAAATGCAGATCAAAGATTGCTGTTTTCGGTCGGATTTTGAAAAAACACAGAGAGAACAGGTCTTTCAGAAGAAAAAACAGAATTTGATAGTTTACCTATCAAAAGCTGTTTTACGGAATGATACGTTCGTTACGTGTACGCCTTATGAAATTTTCAGGAAATCTTAATTGTTTTACGTCTTGTATCTTCATATCGTCTCTGCTATAATAATGTTACAGCTATTTTCAGGGGGATACTGCAACCCGTTTCAGAAAGGATACCGCATATGCTGGAGACAAAGAATCTCTGTAAAACATATAAACCGAAAAAAGGCGTTCCCGTCACGGCGGTCGATCATATCTCGCTGCGCTTTCCGGAGCGGGGCATGGTCTTTCTGCTCGGCAAATCGGGCAGCGGCAAATCGACCATGCTCAATCTGCTCGGCGGACTCGATCAGTATGACGACGGCGAAATCATCATCAAGGGCATTTCCTCGCGGGATTTCACGCAGCAGCGCTTTGACAGCTACCGCAATACCTATGTCGGCTTTATTTTTCAGGAATACAATGTGCTCGAGGAATTCACCGTCGGTGCCAATATCGCGCTTGCACTGGAATTGCAGGGCAAAACCGCAACGGATGAGCAGATCGGCGCCATCCTGAAAACCGTCGATCTCGAGGGCTACGGCGACCGCAAGCCGAATGAGCTCTCCGGCGGACAGATCCAGCGCGTGGCGATTGCGCGTGCACTTGTCAAGAATCCGGAGATCATCATGGCGGATGAGCCGACCGGTGCGCTCGATTCCAATACCGGCAAGCAGGTGTTCGATACGCTCAAGAAGCTCTCTGCGGATAAGCTCGTGATCATCGTATCGCATGACCGCGAATATGCCGAGCAGTATGCGGACCGCATCATCGAGCTTGCCGACGGCAGGGTCATCCGCGATGTGACGGCGGCAGCGGATGCGGCGCCGCAGAAGCAATCGCTGGTCTTTCACGCTGCATCCATTGAGATTCCGCCGGATTATCATCTGACCGAGGCGGACCGGCAGCAGATCAACGATTATCTTGATCAGCTGCGGACGGGCGCGACCGTTACGGTACCGGGACGCACAAAAACATTCCGCGAGACCGATACCGCGGCGATTCCGGTGCAGGACGGCTCCGGATTCAGTCTGATTCAGTCCAGGCTGCCGATGAAGAGCGCCTTTAAGATCGGAAGCAGCAGCTTAAAGCACAAGAAATTCCGCCTTGTCATGACGATTCTGCTTTCGGTGATTGCATTTACGCTGTTTGCACTGGTCGATACATTCAGCTCCTACAATCATATCCGTGCCTGCACGGATTCGCTGCTTGACAGCAATGTGCATTATGTTTCGGTCAACCGTTCCGTCCGGCACGGCGACGATCTGCTGGAGAGCTACTGGTCTACCGCGGGACAGCGCATCTCCGAGGCGGAAATGGCGCAGCTCCGGCAGGATACCGGTCTGCCGATGACGGGTCTGTTTTTGCAGCGTGCCGCGGATTATTCCTTTGCAGAGCAGTATGATACCGAATATGAGCCCTTCCACAGTCTGTATCCGACGCATCTGACGCATTTCTGCGGCTTTGCGGAGCTTACGCAGCAGTCGCTTGCGGATATGCATTTCAAGCTCGCCGCCGGTAAGCTGCCGGACGGAAACAAAAATGAAATCGCAATCAGTACGGCGGTCTGCGATACCTTTATTCAGGCCGGCTACCGCGCGCCTGTTGACAGGGGTGAGACACCGCTGCCGCAGCTGCAAAAGATCAACTCGCCGGTCAGCATGGTCGGCAAGGTGATCCGGCTCATGGGCGTGGATTATACGGTCTCCGGCGTGGTGGATACCGGCTTCGACATGAGCCGCTTTGACCGCCTGAAGGATGCTGCCGAAAGTGACACGACGGCGGACAATATCGTCAATTATATGCTCTATCATGAATTTCAGCTGGGAGCGAATTACAGCCTGACCGGCGCGGCAATGGTTGGTGCGGGCAAGGTGGAGGCGCTTGCGAAGGACGAGGCGAAGATTTTTGATGCGCATATACGCGGCCATATCAGCATGATGCTGGAGAGCGATAAGATGTTCGGTCACAGCTATGCGCATTATATCACGACCGCCGATCTGATTCCGCCGGAGGAGGTCGTCTGGCTCGACGGCGCGAAAACCGAACTCAAGGAGAATGAAATTGTCATTTCGCTGAATAATCTGCATTTTGAGAACAACAGTTCATCGAACGGCAAGGAGCCGGAAACGCTGGAAGGTCTGCATGTCGGTGAGATCGGGCTGACAGCGGAATCCCTGAAGGCTATGCTGAACGAGGCGGAGGGCAGCTGGATCATGCGCGTCGGCTATGATGACGATGTGTCCGGCGATTATGTCAGCGAGGAGGTTTCAGATCTGAAGATCGTCGGCTGCGTGAAGCCGGACGGCAAATATGCCGATGCGATGGTCATTGCGAAGAAATATGCGGATTACCTGATCGACGACATTGACGGCGTCTACGACAGTGCGGTCGGACCGATGCCGGAGCGCAAAGCCGGAATCGAGCAGTTTGTCCGCTTCTGCTATCCGGAGCAGAAGGATGCCGAGGTCCGCTATGAGATCAATCATCCGGTAACCTATGAGCTGGATGCGGTCAATGAGATTCTGCAAAAGGTTGCAAAGGTATTCTTCTGGATCGGTCTGTTC
>CAMHUJ010000044.1 GCA_946188175.1 uncultured Ruminococcus sp. | reverse complement strand
AATCTGCCCGCCATTCAGAATCACAAAACCGGAACCGACCTTCGGGTCAGCTCCGGTTTTTGATTTATATGCTGTATTTTCGCAGCTCGCAGTTTCCCATGAAGAAATGCGAAAATGCATCAGTGCTCATATCGCGGAAATAGGTCTCTGCGACGCGGCAGACGCCGCCGTGACAGACACAGAGCACGGTCATGCCCGCATACTGCCTGCGGATATCGTCGATGCAGCTGTAGACGCGGTGTGCAAGCTGCAAGAGCGATTCGCCGCCGTCCTTCATGCGGACACCGAATTCGCGCTTTGCCGCCTGAAATTCCGGCGTTTCGCTGCGCGGCTGATTCTCATAGGAGCCGTAATTCCATTCGCGCAGACGGGCATCCGTGATCACCGGCACATGCAGTGTTTCGGCGATGATCTCTGCGGTTTTTCGTGCGCGTTGCAGCGGCGAACAGAGAATCAGACCGATCTCCCGATGCGCTGCGCAGACCGCCGCAAGCTGTTTCGCCTGTTTGATGCCGTTTTCCGTCAGCGCACAGTCCGTGACGCCGCTGATGTGATCTTCAACGTTCATCGTTGTTTCGCCGTGACGGGTGAAGTAAATGTGCGTTTGCTTTGCCTCCGGTTCCGTCCGGATGATATCCTCCGGCAGATGTCCGTTTGTATCGCGGAACAGCCGCATCATTTCATTGGTCAGGCTGTGCTGCTGCGGCTGCAATTCGATCTCATCCGGCTTGCACCAGCATGCGGATTTCAGCTCGGAATCGTCCATTTGGATTGCATCGCTGCCGTCCGCCTCGCAGAAGAAGCCCGTGAGGATATCCTGCGCCATGCCCCACGGCTGCGATTTATAATAGCGGATATTTTTCACGCGCAGACCGGTTTCCTCCATGACCTCGCGCCGGACGCATTCCTCGAGCGTTTCGCCGATCTCGGTAAAGCCTGCGACCAGTGCGTTATGTGCATAGCCGCGGCGGTATTGTGTGATGAGGATTCTGCCCCTGCTGATCACGCCGACGATCACCGCCGGATTGATGCGCGGATAGACCTTGTGTCCGCATGCCTTGCAGACGAGTGCACGTTCTCTGTCGTCATGCTGCATTTCGCCGCGGCAGATGCCGCAGAACCGGTTGTCTGCATACCACTGATGCAGATGAAACGCCGTGAATGCCGCATAGAGATATTTTCCGGCGCACTGATCGCGCAGCTCGCGGATTGTAAAGGGCTGATAACTGCCGAAGGCTTCCGCGGTCTCCGTCAGAAAGAAGGCTTCCGCATCGACGGAGAACAGATAGACCGGCGGGTTACCCTTTGCTGCCAGCTCGCGGTAACGCGGGAACTGCGGTTCGCCGTCCGTGACCGAAGCGAGCAGCTTTTCGCCGCAGAAGCACATCATGATGCTGTCCGGCTGCGGCGCAGTCTTTTGCCAGCTGTTGTTTAATCTGCTCGGGGATATATCCTGAATCATTCTTTTCCTCCTACGGGCAGTGCCCGTATCCGTTTCTGCATCGAAGTGAGAGTCATAAAAACATTAGATCATACTCGTCTTTGGTACGCCGTCAAGTGTACGGCTGTGATACAGGAGAGGGCTGCGCCGTTTCGGGTGACGGCAGAGAGACGTCACAACTGAACTGAGCAACAAGCAGTCCTGCACAACATGCCAAAGAAAGGCGAAGCAAACCGGCATCAGGCACTGCCCGCTGCGGGGTTCAGTCGGCGCCGCCTCCGCCGCAGCCGGAGCAGCTTGAACAGCTGGAACAGCTCGAACAGCTTGAGCCGCTGCCGGAACGGTCGCTGCTTTCATAGTACGAGGGCGAAGACATGGTATTGCTGAGGAAAAATACCAGATCATGCAGCGTATCATCGCTTCCGCCTGCATATCCGGGGAACAGGTCCGGCCGGAACAGATAGGTCAGAATCGGGTTGCTGTCGATCTTTCCATTGCGCTGATACGAGAGAATACAGTCATAGATGCTGACCGATATCTTGCAGTACTGTGCATAGTTTGACCATGTTTTCAGGTCCGCTTCAATCTGTTTCAGATCGCCGGATGCGGCAAGCTGCTGATACTCCGGACTCTTGTACATCTCGGATCGATAGGAGCTGTGCCAGCTTTCCAGCGCCTTAAAGAAATTATATTCGCTCTTGTAATCGGACAGCGCATTCTGAATCCACGAATAGGGAATTGTAATGCTCTTGGCGCCGTCATTATACTGAAAGCTGTTTGCAAGCAGATTGAGAAGCGCCATATTCCAGCGTTCCGCAACGCCTGCCTGCGCAGTGAGCGCGGCGCTCTTGGTCAGAACAAGACTCTCCTTGCCGAATTGGAGCCAGCCCTGCTTTGCCAGATCAAACAGTCCCAGATAAAATTTCGCATACCGGTCTTGAATATGGGTCTCCGAGACTGCGATCATCGTATACCATTCATACGGGATATTCATTCTGTCCAGACGCGCTGCGGCTTCCGGCAGAAGATCAGGGTTCTTTTTCAGATTGTTTTTGCGCTTGAATTCAGGAATCTTGCACAGCATCACGATGCCGAAAATGAAGGCTGCCGGAATCAGTAAAATCTGGATTATCCCGAAAATATACGTGAACACTTCTTTCGCAGTCGGAGAAGCGGCGTGATCGGGGTCCTGAAGCCCCGCCGGAACCTGCACATCGGCGATTCTGCCCAGACTGCCGTAGCTGCCCGCATCCATGTCCAGCTTTACTTTATACATGCCGTATACATTGTCCGCGGTGCAGAGCAGCAGCTTGCCGTCCTGATCGGCGCTGCCGGTCGAGACCGTCGCCGCAAGCGTACTGTCCGCAGCGGGCAGATCGAATGTCGCCGAGACCGAGCTGACAGGCTTCGGGAAATTCAAGCCGATAAAGCGGTAGCAGAATTCGGCGCGGTTATGCTCATCGAGCTTGACCGCATTCGGGATCACATACGAAATATGATACTGCACGCTTTCATTTTCCGCAGACTGGAACCAGTGGATCGTGTATTTATCCGGCTGCTTTTCGAGATAATAATGCCCGTCGATCCGCTCGGTGCTGTTGTTCTGCGCAACAGCATCCTTGCCGTTGATCTGACATTTCTCATCGCGGATATCCTGTATATATTCAAGCTGATTGTTCGGATTGTAGATATCCTTGTAGAAGCGTGTGAAGCTGCCGCGCGTATAGGTGACGATCCAGTCCTCGGTGATGCAGGCATCGCCGTTTTCCGTAAATGAGATATTGAAATCCGCAGCATCGACCTGATACTGCTTGTCGTCTGCGGATGCAGTCAGCGGCTGCATCATGAGCATGGTGAGCAGCATGAGCGCTGCCGCAAATAGATGCTGTATGCGTTTGATTTGCTTTCGTGTCATAAGAAACCTCCGTCTGTTTCGTTTCAGCGGTAATAGCAGTTGATATCCTTCCGGTGCCAGTCTCCGGTGACGGCATAGCTCAGGCATTTGGCACCGCCGCGGCAGTATTCCGCCTTCGGGCAGCGAATGCAGTCCTGCGGGATTTCGCGTGAACGCAGCTCCGCGATGAGCGGACTGTTCTGCCAGAGCGTGAGCATGTCCGTTTCCAGGCAGTTTCCGAGCGGAATCGGCAGCCTTCTGCACGGCAGCAGCGTACCGTCCGCAAGCAGCGTCAGCAGCGTATCGCCTGCGGCACACTGATAATAACAGCCGCCGCCCTCGAGAAACTGCATTGCGCGGTTGATATGGACATCGGTATGCGAAAAACGGTGTTTTTGGGTATGCTCCTTTGTCAGGCACTGCACGACCGTCCGGAATTCCTCCGTCGAGAGGATTTCCTCGCGGCTGCTGCCCATTGGAATGAGCCGGTCCGCCCAGAAGCGGTCGATGCCGCGGCGGCGCACCGTCCGGATGACCTGCGGGAGCTCGCGGTAATTGCCCTTGTGGCAGGTAAATGCCGCCATGGTCTGGATGCCCTGTGTCCGGAGCAGCTTCAATCCTGCAAATGCCTTGTCGAAATTGCCTTTGCCGCGGACACGGTCATGTGTTTCTCTGGTGCCGTCAATGCTGACCTGTACAAAGGAAAGGCTGCGGATTCTGCCGAGCCGTTCCGCCGTTTCATTGTCGATCAGTGTGCCGTTTGTCAGGATGCCGCAGCGGATCCCGTCGGCATCGCAGCGTTCCAGCAGCGGGAACAGCTCCGGCGAAAGCAGCGGTTCGCCGCCCGTGAAATTGATATGTCCGCGAAAGCCGTTCGCCTTGCAGAAAATGAGATACTGCTCGTACAGCTGCATGAGCTGCGTACCTGTGCATTCGGCTGCATAATCCTCCTGATAGCAGTGCGTACAGCGGAGATTGCAGCGGTGCAGGATATGCCATTGCAGCACATGCTTTTTCAGCGGCCTGTTCGCGGATTCCATTATCTGACTCATGAGCAGTTCCAGTTGAAGTCCGCTTTGTCGAATGCGAGCGCTTTCAGATCGCTGCGCTGAATGAAGAAATGCATGACGCCGCAGTCACCGATAATGACCTTTGCGCCCTCGCGCCAGTTTCTGCCGAGATGATGATCATATTCAAGCTGGAACAGCAGCAGCCGTTCATCTTCCGCGCCGAGCTTTGCATCGAAATCCGGTTCATAGCGGAAGTTCAGCCATGACTGCGGATCGTACTGATATCCGCCGAGCTTATGACCGCTGCTTTCCCCTCTGCGCGGGTCAAAAAGATCGTCGATATCCTGCCACTCCCGGATGAGACTGCCCTCCGAGAGATCATAGAGATATTTGCACATCAGCTTACCGTAGCGTTCGTCGCAGGGGCTCATGCTTTCTGTCCTGATTTCCGGCTCGATGCCGTAGCCGCCGTCAATGACCGGAAACTCCCCTGTTTCGCCCTCAATGAAGGGCGCGGTCTTGGCAAGCACTTCCTCCGCGGTGACGGTGCGGTCCGTCTGCCGGTGATAGGTGATGCGCCATTCCTCCCACGGATACTGCACCGTGAGCCAGAATTGCAGCATTCCCTCATGCGGATAATCCGGCAGTGTGTGCAGCAGCGTACAGTCAAACTGTGCGAGCAGCTTCATCTGTCTGCCGCGGCTGTCAAGCGGAATCTGCGCATCATGCGGCAGATACGGTATGCCGCCGACCTTGCTTGTGAAAATGTCGGGCTCGCTGTCGGTCAGCTTAAAATGCACCGACGGTATTTTTGTCTCCTTGCAGAGCAGCCCGTCAGCCTGCTCTGCATATGCCCATGCCTGTTCCTGCTCCATATGTCCCTCCAGTTCTGCATTATCCGAACCGTGCTTCAATCAGCGGCTGATCCCAGAAGATTTCTGCATGCTGCGCCACGGCAAGTGCATCCGCCTGTTCGCGGAGCGTTTCGAGCAAGCCCTGCTCGCGTTTTTTGGCGCGTCTGCCCTTGCCTTCATACAGCACCTTTGAAAACGCTGCGTCATAGGAAATGCGGAAATCTTCTGCATCCTCATGCGGGAAGAAGGTGACTGTCAGCGTATAGCGGATCTCGCCGCCGCCGGAGGACGATGTCAGCATGACGGAGGCGCCGCGCCGCTTCACGCCGGAGAAGCATCCCTCCGCCGCAAAATACTGCTGATATACATCAATATCCATATGCGCATCCCTTTCTGTTATCCGCGTTTCTGACCGGCTTTCCGGTGCAGGACGCAGACTGTTTCGATGCCGGTCGTATGCGGAAACATATCGACCGGCTGAATATCCGTGACACGGTAGCCCGACTGCACGAGCTGTTTCAGGTCGCGCTCGAGCGTTTCGATCTTGCAGGAGACATAGACGATCCGTTCCGGCAGGAGCGCCGCGGCTGCACGCAGAAAGGCAGGCGATGCACCGGCGCGCGGCGGGTCCATGAGCAGGACATCGCAGCTGCCGCCTTCCTTCGCCATGCGCTGCATGAACTGTCCGGCGTCCTCATTGCAGAAGCGGATGTTTTCGAGCTGATTGCGCTTCGCATTCTCGGCGGCATCGCGGCAGGCAAAGCGGTTCACCTCCACGCCGATGACCCCGGCGCCCTGCTTTGCACAGATCATGCCGATTGTACCGGTGCCGCAGTAGGCGTCGATCACCGTGACGCCCTCGTGAATCTCCGCCGCTTTGACCGCATAGGCATAGAGCTTTTCGGTCTGCACGGGGTTCACCTGATAAAACGATGCGGGTGAAATCCGGAACCGGCAGCCGCAGAGTGCATCCTCGATATAGCCCTTGCCTGCGAGCGTGATGCTGCGTTCGCCGAGCGTCAGCGGCAGACCGTCCGGACAGATATTCTGCACGATTGTCGTCAGCTCGGGATGCGCCTTTTGCAGCTCTGCAATCAGATGCTTTTTCGCGGGCAGCATCGGTGCCGCAGTGACGAGCACGAGCATGACCTCGCCGGTCGAAACGGAGGTGCGGATCAGTGTATGCCGCAGCAGACCGCTGCCCGTCCGGAGATCATACGGCTGGATTTTGAGATCGCGCATGAGCTTTTTGAGTGTTTGGACAATCGGCGCGGCACGGCGGTCTTCCAGCATGCAGTCATCGGCGGAGACCATTTTCTGTCCGGTCGATTGAAAGATGCCGGAGATGATCTCGCCGCCTCTGCCTCTGCCGTAGACATTCTGCACCTTGCAGCGGTAATAATAGGGCGTATCCATAGCGATGATCGGGCGGACCTTTGCAAATTTTGAGAGCATGCGCTCTGCCTTTTCCTGCTTGCGTTTGATCTGTTCGGCATAGGGCTCCGCAAGCTGACATCCGCCGCAGCGCTTGAAGCAGCGGCAGGTTTTCTCCCCTGTCTTCGGGTCGGTGATAATCTGGCGGTTCATGGTCGGTCTCCTTCCGCGCCGTTATTTTCTTTTGTATAGTATAGCATATTATAATCGAAAAAGCAAGCGGGCAGCGGGGAGCCACCGCGGGCATTTCGCTCCGCCTTTCTTCGGTTGATTATACGTGACAGTTCATTTCTCAGTTTGATCGGGGATGCTCACCGCATCCGCCAAAGGGCACAGCCCTCTCTTGTATCACAATAGAACGATTGACCACGTACAAAAGACGAGCGGTTCGCTTCCGCTGCATAATGACTCACTTCGGTGCAGAATCGGAGCTGCGCACTGCGCGGATGATTTTGAAAATTTCTTTTTCAGTTGTGTTACATTCGGGGGGATTTTGTCGTCTATATTGGTGAGGGTGAAGAAAGGAAGTGAACATCTTGAACGCGAATGATCAGCAGATCATTGAACAGATCACGGCGCGCGACGAGCGGGCACTCGATGCGCTGACCGATGCATACGGCAGAATCTGCCGGAAAACCGCGCAGAATATTCTCGGGAATGCTGCCGATGCGGATGAGGTGTTCAATGATGCATTGTTTCGGGCATGGAACGCAATTCCGATGAACCCTCCGGCGCATTTGCAGGCGTATCTGATCACCCTCACACGCCGCATCGCACTCGACCGGATCAAAGCCGAAAGCCGTGAAAAGCGCGGCGGCGGAGAGGTTCCGGCTGCGCTCAGTGAGCTGGAGGAATGCATCGCGTCCGGCGAGAGCATTGACGCAATCCTGAACCGCAATGCGCTCCGCACGGCAATGAACGATTTTCTCGAAACGCTTTCCGACGACAAGCGGCGCATTTTCATCGAGCGGTATACATTTCTGCTGTCTGCCGGTGAGATCGCGCGGCGGCACAGGACAACCGCACCTGCCGTGAAAATGGCGCTCAGCCGGATGCGGAAGGCGCTCAAACAATATCTGGAAGAGGAGGGATTGCTGTGAAAGCAAAGGATTTGCTTGATATTATGGGCGAAATCGACGCAAATCTCATAGAGGATGCAGCCGGTACGGCATCTGAAAGCACACCGGCAATCAGACGCATCAGCCGTTACGGCGCGGTCGCTGCGGCAATCGGCATCGTCAGCATCAGCGTCTATGCGATCTACGGCGTCGTGCGCGACGGCATCATCCAGACGCAGACGCCGCAGTCCGGATACACAAGCTCTGCCGATTCCGGAGAGACCGGCGTAACCTCGGGCACGCAGTCCGGCACGGCGACAACGCAGCGGACGCTCCCGACTGACCTCTATGTGATCGAAACGCTTGAATCTACAACCACAACCACGACTGAAAAAACGCTGCCGTTCCCTGCGGATGCGGAAATGCCGGATGCATCGCTCGAGCAGGAGATCGGCGACCGGTTCCTCGTGAACATTCTTTCGCAGAGCGGTGTGATTGCCATGACCGTGCAGAAGGCGGAGGCTTTTGATTCGCTGGAGGCAGCCGGTCTGACAGAAAACGATCTGATGCAAAGCTACCGCGAAGGCTATTCCATTTCGCAGGTTCACGCATCCAGCGGACACGGAAAAAACAAAGAGGAATGCACATATGCTGAGGTTTACAGGGACAGACAAATCTTCGGGAGCGGTGTTATTAAATATTCAGACATTCTGGAAAATCCCGAAAACTTCCGGTTTATCAAGCTGACGCTCAAAATCGAAAATCTCAATGCGATTTCCGGTCTGCCGTCATTCTGGAATCAGTGCCGTTTTCCCGCAAATCCTGAAATCACAAGTCTTGAAGACGGCTTTAATCCGTTTACAGATGATTATACGGTCGATCCGAATTTTGCACGCGACACTGACTTCGACATCACGAATATGAATTTTACACTGCACATGGATTTTGAACGGTTATATTCAAACTGTATCCGTTCTCCGCTCGCATATTCCAGCCTGAGCGGGCAGGCATATGACGATATCTACCGCATGGAATGGTTCTCACTGGAACCGGGTACGGCAATCACGGCGGAGGTCGGCGC
>CAMHUJ010000043.1 GCA_946188175.1 uncultured Ruminococcus sp. | reverse complement strand
AGGGGGAATGCGAGCCTTGCGAGCCATCCCCCTGTCCTCTTTGGGTTGTTCCCTCGAACCCGCGCCCAGTAAGAATAAACTTCGGACGAATGATAAAGAAAGAATGACTGAAGTCAACGATCTTTCAAATTCCTCGGAACACCGCCGGAAACCTTTAGATCATTGAAGGCGGGCACTACCCGCAAATTCCAATTTATGTTAACAACAATCATAGCCCATCATTCATGTACCGGTAATAGAAAAGCCATAGTACCTCTGACCTTGCATCAGAAATACTATGGCTTAAATTTTCTGTTTGTTCAATTAGCGGGCGGATCTCTCATCTGCTCACTTGATGATCTCTTCCCAAGTTGTCGGAACGCCTGCGATGACATTCTGGACATAATAGAGCAAAATGTACTGTGCATCGGCAGAGTCGATCTCACCGTCGCCGTTGACGTCAGCAGCTTTCTTCTGCGCATCGGTCAGCTCCGGCACATTGCCCGCAATGAGCTCCGCATAGACGTTGAGGACATTCTGCGCATCCTCCGCGCCGACTGCGCCGTCGCCGTCAAAATCGCCGTTCGCCTGCTCTTTAACTTCGGGCTCCTTGACCTCAGGCTCGGTCGTCTCGTTCTCACCGTCCACCAGGAAATAATCATACTTTTGCTCGACCGCGTATTGATGTGCATAAGAATCCTTGTAAACGCCGAGTGTAAATTTCTTATCTGCATTATTGGCGCATTTGTAGAACGAATTTATGGTAATGAGTTCCACGCTGCGCGGAATAATCAGCGTGCGCAGGCTCTTATCGTTGGAAAAAGCAAAATTGTTGATTGTTTTCAAGCCCTCCGGCAGATTGATCTTGCTCAGCTTGCCGCAAAGGTTGAAACTTTCTGCATCAATCGCTGTAATTGTCGAGGGCAGATTGACCGTCGTCAGACTGGTGCATCCGCTGAAGCAGAAGGTCGGAATGCGCGTAACGCCCTCCGGAATCGTGATCTCAGTCAATGCTTCACAATTTATAAATGCAGAGCTGCCGATCGTCGTCACCTTGTCCGGAATGACAATGGTTTTCAGGCTCTTGCAGCCGCTGAATGCATAAGAACCGATCTCCGTGATATTCTCCGGAAGCGTGACTGTTTCAAGACTCTCGCATTTCTGAAGCACACTGCCTTCAATCTTTTCCAGCGCAGCCGGCAGGTTGACCTCCTCCAGCGCAGCCATGCCGCTCAGTCCGTAGTTGGCGATCTCGGTCACAGTCTCCGGAAGCACCAGCTTTTTTGTGTTATCGCAGCTTGAAAAAGCAGAGCGCAAAATTCCGACTACGGGTTTGCCTTCAACGGATTCCGGAATCACGATCTCTTCCGCCGTCGATTTGCATGTCCTGACGCTCACCGTACCTTCTCTGGAGTTTATAAAATACTCAACATCGTTCTCGGTAATATAAAGGTTATTGTTCGCGCTCGGGGTCAGCGCACAGCCTGCTTCCGCAGGGATGACAGCTGCCATGCCGGAAAGTGCGACCGCTGCCGCGCAGAGAATGCTTTTGATCTGTTTCATCGTAAATCTGTCCTTTCAATGATGTTTTCAGCACATTCATGCTGTACTTATATTATACCGCATTCCGCCGGAAAATTCAATATTTAGGAATAATATTCATTTATATGCACAATATTATCATTGTAAATACAAACTTGTTTGTCATACATTAGAACTTGTATTGTATATTATTCGCTTATGCAAATCCAGCGTATAATCCTCCGGATTCCGGCAATCCTATCCGTTGATGATGAAGGGAGGCGGAGCGATGCAGTCTCAGGAGAACCGGAGCGCCGTGCAGGCAGCCGCGATATTGATTCTGCTGCGGATGTGCGTTTTTTTCTGCGGTGATACGCCTTTTTCCATGGCATACGCAAAGCAGATGCTCCTGACCGCAGGCGTACAGGCAGCGCTGATCCTGCCGCTGCTCCGCTTCCGGCACCGGCTGCAAATCCCGCCGCGGATGCGCTTCGGTTTCCGGCTCTGTGCGGCATGGGAAGCGGCATATCTCACGCACTGCTTCGGACAGCTTGCCGCGCAGCTCAATCTGCGGTACGCAGGCGCGCTGCTGCCGCTGATGCTCCTGATGCTGCTGTATACGGTTCCGCTGCATGACCGTGCCTCCGCGCGGACGGCATCGCTGCTGCTGTTTCTGGCAGTTTCAGGCTTTCTGCTGCTGCCGGTCAGCGGCATCGGGACGGCACAGCGCATCCTTCTGCACACCCCCGCACCGCCGGTCAGTCCGCTGCGCGAATGGGCGGATGCCTGTGAGCTGCCGTTTCTTCCGCTGCTCATGCAGCAGCAGACAGAGCAGGATGCAAAGCGCAGTACGGCTGTCTGGGCGGGATTCCGGCTGCTGTTTCTGCCTGCACTCGTGCTGTTCGGGACGATGCAGAACGGTCGCCTGCTGCATTTTCAGGGGAATCCGTTTTTTCTGCTGCTCGCGCGCACGCCGCTCTCGGATGCGGTCCGGACGGACGGCTTCTGGCTGCTGCTCGCCTGCGGCTGCGGTGCACTCTGCATCACCTTCTGCCTGCAAACCGCAAAGCCGCATCTGCAAGCAAAGTGCCGGACACTCGCCGCCGCATTTCTGCCCTACTTTTTGTTCCTCGCGCTGCTTTGGATGCTGCAGCAGGCAAAACCGCTCACCGGCATTGTCAATGCATTGTTCGGCATTATGCTCCCGTGGGGGATGATTCTGTACCGCTGTCTGATGAAACGGAGGGATACCGCATGAAATCTATGCTGCCGCTGATGCTCTGCATGACGCTGCTGACCGGCTGCACCGATATCCGGACGCGCCTGCTGCCCGATATTCTCGCCGTTGATCCGGAGAAGCCGGTGAAATTCGCCGCGCACACCTCGCAGGAATCCGCTGTCATACCGGCACAGGCGGAATCGCTGCTGCAAATGCCCGAAGCACTCAAAAATGCATCCGGCGCAGAGATTTCGACGGGACATCTCTCGATGCTTGCAGTCTCGGGGAATCCGGTCAGCGTACTCGAAGCCTGTTTTCATGCACAGATACTCGCCCCGACCTGCACGGTGCTTTCCGTGCCGTCGGATGCCTGCGGACGGCTTGCGGCGGGCAGTCTGCCGGAGCCGAAGCAGATTCAATCCGCCGTTGAAACGGGGCTGCTCCCCTGCCGCACCGCAGATGCCGTCCTCGCGGATGTATGGGGCGGATCAGGCATCACCGCAGTCTGCACGGTGCTGCATGACGGTCTGACCCTGACGCTTTACGCGCCCGATCAGTGCTGCGCAGTGCTCTCGGAGGATGCCTGCCGCGGACTTGCGCTGCTCGGACAGCGCTGCAAATCCTTCGCATTCGCCGCAGAGGACATCACCTACCGGCTGCAATCCGTTCAGGTGCACATCAAAGTCACAAAGGCGGATACGCTGCAAATTGCACTCTCCGGCATGATCCGATCCGAGCCGCCGCTGACCGATGCCGCCGCAAGCCGCCTGACGGAAATGCTCTCGGCAGCCGTTTATGAGACCGCGATCCGCTGCGGCGCCGATCTGCTTTTTCTGCGCGAGTATGCAATCCGTTCGGGCGTCTCCGAAGCGCGCAGCTGTTCGCAGGCGCAATGGCGCGATCTGCTGCGGCATGCCGAATACAGCATCGCACTGCATCAGCAAAAGATAAGCAAATACGAAGAATGCGCAGATTGATTGTGCAAACTGTCAAAAACAATGCCGCTTTTATCCTGTAAGTTTTACGATGATTTTCCGGAAAAGATATTGACGTTTTCATTGCAAACGGATATACTATATACGATGTGACCGGCAGAATCAGCTGCATGTGTGCACAGTTCAAATCACATACAGAGAGGAGCAGATTACATGGTATTTGAGAAGCTCAAGGAAATCATCCTCGATCAGCTTGACGTGGATGAAGATGAGATCACAATGGAAGCAGACTTCGTTGATGATCTTCAGGCGGATTCGCTCGACATTGCACTGCTGATGCGAACGATCTCCGAGGAATTCGATATCGCCGTTGCGGACGATGCAGTGGATAAGATCAGCACCGTCGGCGATGCTGTTGAATTTATCGAATCCTATATCAACTGATCTGAACACAAAAACCGGACTTGCAAAAAGTCCGGTTTTTTCTTTTGATCCATAGTCCGGAAACAGATTCCGCGCAGAAAAAATCCGCCGCTCTCGCAATGAGAACGGCGGATCGTTTCCTTGAAAGATCAGATAAGATTACACTGCCTTATTGAGCAGTCTCATGAGCTGAGACTTCTTTCTTGCAGCGTTGTTCTTGTGCAGAATGCCCTTTGCACATGCCTGATCGACGCGCTTGATCGCATAGCGGATCACGGTCTCGCGGTCCTTGCCGCCGACATATGCCTTCTTGAGTGCAGTCTTGAGCGCAGACTTGGTAGCCTTGTTGCGTGCTGCACGGATCTTGCTGGTCTTATCTCTCTTTTCAGGTGTCGGGCGCTTCTTCGGCGCGGTGTTCTTTGCTGCTGCCATAACTTGGTACTCCTTTTCTTTTCTGCCGAAATGCAGATTTTCAAAATCATTTCGGAAAGACGGCATACAGTAATAACAGAATGATTATGGCGGGATCATCCTGCCTGCTGCGGGTGGGGACCGCATACTTGTTACATGCTGCCAAACCAAGTATTATTATACCAGTTTCGCAGACAAATTGCAATATGGCAATATGCGGAATTTTGCGGTTCTCCCGCGGATTTTTTCAGCACCCTGCACAGTTTCGGGCGTTAATCGTCCTGCAACGACTTGCCGCTGAGGATTTTCTCCCAGTCGGATTCCCACGAGACATACTCTGTCGGCGGCATATCAGGATTCAGCAGCGTGCACTCTGTATAGTAGATCAGGATGTACTGCGCATCGGTGACATCAACATCGCCGTCACGGTCCGCATCGCAGGTATTCTTTTGCAGCGCGTTCAGCTTCGGGTCATTGCCCGCGAGCATCTCGGTATAGGCAAGCAGCACATTCTGCGCATCCTCAATGCTGATCTTATCGTCGCCGTCGAAGTCGCCGCGCTCGGTCGGTTTCAGCGGATTGAGCTCGACTTCGGTGCCGGTTACGGCAAACTGCCGGTTAAACTTTTCCGCATATGCCTCGGCAGTCGAGCCCTTCGCACCGAAAATCACACCGTAATATTCATAGCTGCCGTCTTGTTTCCTTTCCATGAATTCGTTGCTGAATACATCACTCGTCTGCGCGATCTCGCATTCCGGATTCAGGATCGTGACGCTCCGCAGGTTCGGGCAGTCGCGGAAAGCCTTGCTCTCAATCACCTTGACGGATTCCGGAACGGTAAAGCTGCTGATCCCGGACTTATAAAATGCATCCGAGCAGATTTTTGTTACACTCTCCGGAATCACAAATTCTTCCGGAATAGACGACCGGTAGCCGGACATGCTGATAAACCAGCCGCCGATGCTGGTGATACCGTCTTCGATCACGATCTTTTTCGGTGAAAAATTGTCAACGGCGCTGTCGGTCATTTCATAAAAATCCTCACCTTTAATCAGATAGACGCGGTCGTACATATCTCCGCTGCCGGAATAAGTCAGCGTATGCGTTCCGACATCATACTGCCATGTGATGTTTTCGCCCGCTTTGCCCTTCGTCGGATACGGCATCGCTGCCGCGGAAGCCGTCAGCGGCGCAGGCATTGCGGTCAGCGCGCCGGTCACGGCAAGGCAGGCTGCACAAAGAATAGTCGTCAGCTTTTTCATAGCCTGATTCTCCTTTTGTCAAATGGAGTCCATCAGTTCTTTTTCCCGATGATCTGCTCCCATGCGGTCGGGTTGCCGGAAACGGAATTCTCAACGTAGTACATCAGAATGAACTGTGCGTCGGTGACATCGACCTCGCCGTCATTGTTGACATCCGCAGCCGCCTTCTGTGTATCGGTCAGCTTCGGATCATTGCCCGCGACCGCTTCCGCATAGGCATTGAGTACCTTCTGCGCATCCTCAATGCTGATCTCGCCGTCGCCGTCAAAATCGCCGAGGAGCGCCGTCTTCTCCGGATTCTGTGTGACCGTGGTCGTGACGGTCGTTTCTGTTGCAGAGGACACGGTTGTTGTCGCCTTGGGGGAAGTTGTTGCCGTGGTTGTCGTCGTTGCGGCGGTTGTGGTCCTGGGGGAAGTCGTTGCCGTGGTCGTTTCCGCTGTCGTTGTGGTCGTCGTGACAGTTGTGGTCTGCGCGGAAGTTGCTGCCGTTGTTGTGGTGGTCGCTGCGGTCGTCTCGGAGCTTGTCTGCACCGGCGCAGAACCGACAGCCTCAAACGTAATCTTCATTTTTTCTGCAAATTTCTCCGTCGTAGAGCCGCTCAGACCGCGGAGCACCGCATCCTTCGGGAAGGAAGTGTAGCTCGGGTATTTGCAGTCCGGATTCATCACCGTGATAGACTTGACCGTATTGCTTGCATGCAGTGCATTTTTCAGCAGCTCGGTGACCGTTTCCGGCAGCACCACACTGGTAGCGTTTGAGCCGTAGAACGCTCTGTCGCCGATTGTTTTCACATTTGCAGGAACCGTCACATCGCCTGTGCACTTTTCGGCATTGACCAGAATCCCGTTGACAATAACAAACGGATTTTTCTCCTGCTGGTTCTTGAGCCATGCTGTACCGTTCATGGCAAAGGAATCAAACACTTCAACGCTCTCCGGAAACGTGATCTCGGCAAGATTTCCGGCATCCCGGAATGCAACATAACCGATTGTCTTGACCCCGTCCGGAATCACATACGAAGTATCCGTCTTCGCCGCCGGATATTTGATCAGCTCGCTCTTATCCTTCGTGAACAGGACGCCGTCCACGGCACAGTAATTCGGGTTATCCGCATCAACGGTCACTTTTTCCAGTTTCCGGCAGTAACCGACTGCGCCTCTGCCGAACGCGGTGACATTCTTTGAGAGGGAAAGTGTTTTCAGCGCATCGCAGAAATTGAATACACTTTCTCCGATGCTTTTGACGGATTCCGGAATGGTGATCTCCGTCAGCTTTCCATCGTTTTCAAACGCACCGTATTTTATCGTTTCCAGACCCTCCGGCAGAGAAACCGAACTCAGATTCGCCATGCCGCTGAATGCACTGCCGCTGATGACCGTAATGCCCTTTTCCACGACGACCTTTTTGACCTCTTCTCTCTGCGTATACCACGGGCAGTCGCTTGCACTGCTTTCTGTCATTTCGCCGGTGCCGGAAATCGTCAGCGTACCCTCATCGTCGAGCGTCCATTTCTGACCGCCTTTCAGCGTGTCACTTGCAGGAGCAGTATCTTCAGCGTATACTGCAAATTCTGCCGGCATTGCCGCAGCCGTACCGATAAACGCCAGGCAGGCTGCACACATCAGGTTGATCATTTTCTTCATCGTCAAAAGCTCCTTTCGCAGTCGCGCATAATCCGCGCCGTATTGTACATCATTATAACAGAAGAAAAGCTGATTGTCAATAGAATGAGGTGGGAATCATGCAGGTCAGAACCGATTTAGCACTCGAGCGTGCCGCCGGCTCTCCCTCTCGGGAGGGCATTCTGCTGCGCCGCCGCGGAACAGCATTCCGCATCACGGAAATCGAAATTGATTCCGATGAACACGGCGCCGCTATCGGCAGACCGAAGGGACGCTATCTGACGCTCGAAGCAATGCATCTGCATCATGCATCGCCGCAGATGAAGCAGCAGGTCACAGAGCTTGCAGAGGAGCTGCGCCGCTTCATTCCCGAAGGCGCCGCGCTGATTGCGGGGCTCGGCAATGCCGACATTACGCCGGATGCACTCGGTCCGCTGACGGCGGGACGCATCCTTGCAACGCGGCATCTGCGGAAGGAGCTTGCCGAAAACGATCCGGATACGGATTTTCTGCGTACACTGCGTCCGGTCAGCGTCCTTGCAAACGGCGTCCTCGGACAGACCGGCATCGAGACCGCGGAGCTGATCGCCGCGCTCCGTGACCGCATCAGACCGCAGTGCATCATCGCCGTGGATGCGCTTGCCTGCTCCGATCTGCACCGGCTCGGGTCAACCGTCCAGATTTCGGACGCAGGCATCTCCCCCGGGAGCGGCGTGAAGAACAGCCGTGCAGAACTCAGTGCAAAGACGCTCGGCGTACCGGTAATCGCTGTCGGCATCCCGACCGTCGTTGATCTGCATACGGTCGTGCGGCAGGCAGGTGCGGAACCGCCGCAGGCGCTGCCGAATCTCATGGTCACGCCGCGCGATATCGACCGGCTGCTGCATCATGCGGCGCGGCTGCTCGCCCTCGGCATCAACCTCGCCCTGCATCCGCAGCTTTCCTATGAGGACGCCGAAGCACTGTGACCGTATGGAGAAAGGAGAAGGGAGGAAGGAGCAGGGATGAATACAGGAGCACGGAGAGATACTTTCTCCCTCCTCCTTCCTGCTTTCTCCGTTTTATTATATGTTTGTCAGTTTTTTGCGTGTATTGATATTATATCCGATTGTCGTATTCGGCGTGCGGCTCATGGGCAAGCGCCAGATCGGCGAATTGCAGCCTGCCGAGCTGGTCATTACGATTCTGATTTCCAATATTGCGACGCTGCCGCTTGAGGATCAGAACCTGCCGCTGCTCATGGGTATCACGCCGATGCTGCTGCTCATCTGCTTTGAGGTGCTGCACGCATGGCTCGGACTCAAAAGCAGACGCATCCGGCATCTGCTCGCGGGCGGTCCGCAGGTCATCATCCGCGGCGGAAAAATCGACCAGCGCATGATGACCGAGCTGCGCTTCACGCTCGATGATCTCATGACCGCACTGCGCAGCAACGGCGTCTTTGATCTGCGCGATGTGCAGCTTGCCGTCGTCGAAACAAACGGTACGGTCTCTGTCTGCCAGAAGGCGAATGCACAGCCGCTCACGCCCGACGATCTGCATCTGCATCCGGCGCAGAGCGATCCGCCGGAGGTGCTCATCGCCGACGGCAGCATCAGTGAGGAAGGGCTCAAAGCGCTCGGCAGCTCCGAGCTGACTTTGCTGCATGAGCTGAAACGGAAGCATCTGACGCCGGAGCAGGTCTTTCTGCTGACAGCAGACCGCAGCGGCATCTGTACGCTCATCCGGAAGGAGGATTCTGCATGAAAAATCTGCGTGTTCGGATCGCGGCAGGCATGCTCTGCGTGATTGTGCTGCTGTCCGGCATTTCCGCGGCTGCGGTTCGGAAGAGCTGCTCGATGCTGATTGCACAGACCGATGCGGTGC
>CAMHUJ010000042.1 GCA_946188175.1 uncultured Ruminococcus sp. | reverse complement strand
TCTTGTGCTCCAGACCGTATTCGCTGAGCGTAAAGGTCAGCTCGACGCGGAAGCGCAGCGGAAGATACGGGAAAAACGGGTCCTTCTCGTCGTAATCATAAGCGGTTTTGACGACGGCACAGTTCTCGTCCGCGTGATGTGCAATGACGGTATGTATGCGCTTGTGCAGGAATCCGTGAATATGGTTATGATAGGGATCCGGCTCATTGACCGGCAGCTGATAGACTGCATCCGATGTTTTCAGAACACCGTCGGCAAAGCGGTTCGGCAGATAGAGCGTAGGCAGTCCCCAGACCTCAGCGGACTGTTTCAGAGTTTCAGCGGTATTATCCGGAGAATAGCGGAATACGTCAATATTGTGCCTGACATCCCGAAGGCGGATGACATTCGAGCCGATTTCATAAGCAATATAAGCCTCATATCCGCCGGCAGAAAGCATAATGCAGGGCGTACCGTTGAGGGTTGTTTGCTGTGTCGTATTCATGATACAGATTTATCCTCCTTACTCAGTTCTTCTATATATTTTTATAGTAACCCAGTGTTTCACTTTAGTATAGCATATTTTCATCAAAAACGCAAGTCAAACACAACATTTTGTCAATCTGTACGAATCTTTCCGCAAAATTTGGGCATATCGTGAAAAGACAGTTGTCGGAGTCTGTCGAATCATAAAAAACGCCCCGTATACGGAGCATTCCGCATACGGGGCATTGAGAAAGGGGGGAAGGAATTACGCCTCGGCGCGCACCGGAGAGCGGTCACGGAACAGGAATGAAATACACCAGACGGCGGAAAGCGCCACCAGAATGTAGATCAGTCTGCTCACGATCGACGCGGCACCGCCGAACATCCAGGCGACGAGATCGAGTTCAAAGATCCCGACGAGCCCCCAGTTGATACCGCCGATGACCAGCAGTATCAGAGCAAGCTTATCCCACATGATTTGATCCTCATTTCGTGGATTTGCAGCGCACGGAGGAGGGAAACGGCGCTGCAAGGGAATGCTGCACCGGAATCTCTGCCGCGTCTGCGTGAGTAGTATGTGCGGCGGGTATGAAAATATGCTTTGAATTTATGGTAAATATTAAATGTAAATTTGAGGCTGATTGTTTTTTCCTTTGTCCGAGTGTTTATTATCACTGGGCGCAGGGCGCGGATCGGGTGTGACAACCCAAGGGGAAAAGAGAATGAGGAAAGAGGTTCTCCCCTCGCATTCGCGCGCCCAGTAAAATTAAACATTGAACCAACGATAAAGAACAAAAAGCCAAAGTCCAGCAAATTATTATTTTCTCGCATCTGCTTGCAAAATCTGCCAAACAAAAAAATTCAGAAAAAAATTCAAAATTCTGTGATATTTTCGCCGCCTCAATCGTTTACAATATAGAAGCGCTTCAATATCACATTACATCAACCCGAATCGAGGTGAGGAACCCGTGGATCCGAACGAAATGGAACAAATCTACGACAAATATCACGAATCAGTCTACCGGCTCGCTTTCGCCTACTGCAAAAACCGCGCCGACGCGGAGGACCTCACCTCAGAGGTGTTCCTCAAACGCTTCGCTTGCGGCAAGGAATTCGATTCCGAATCCCATGAAGCTGCATGGATCATGCGCGTGACGATCAATCTTGCAAAAGACCTGCTGCGCTCATTCCGCTATCGGTTCACCGTCCCGCTGGAGGACGCCGATATCCCGTTTGAATCGCCGGAGGAAAGCGAGGTCTGGCACGCCGTCATGAGCCTGCCTGCGAAATACCGCTCCGTGATACACCTTTATTATTACGAAGGCTATCCCGTTGCGGAAATCGCAAAAATGAAGGGAAGAAGTGAAACCGCAGTCCAGACGCAGCTTTACAGGGCACGAAAGCTGCTCAAAAACGCGCTTGAGAGGAGTATGCATAATGGAAAAGAAAATTCAGCAATATTGCAGCGCGGTCGATAAGATCAAACACGATCCTGCCTGCAAACAGGAGGTTCTCAATATGGCACAGCAAAAGAATATTCATATGACAAAACGAGGCGGCAAAATTGCCGGAACCGCAATCGCGGCGGCGCTGCTTGCTGCAAATGTCGGCGGCGGATATCTGTTGCTGCACGGCAGAAATCAGCAGACGGATCTCTCCGCAGCGACAAGCATCGCATCCGAGATCGAGGACGTATCTTCCGCGGTCGATACGGAGGTCATGCCCTGCTATGTCAGCCGGATGCAGGAATATTATGCCGCGAAAACCGGCACGCCCTGCGATTTCGATTTTACCGGCTGGGGCAAGGATTTTGACGACGTTTCCCTTGAAAACGAAAACTGGCGTGTCGAGCTGAAAGCCGTCACCGGCTGCGACTGGGTTCTCTATTATTTCTACGATGTCACGCCGCTGCAAGGACAGACAAAGGATGATTTTCAGAGTGAGTTTCCGGGCATCACATTTACTGCTTGCAATGATACCATCTCGTCAGGCGTCACATCCCCCTATAAAGAGACAGATGATTCTGACAACGGTGTCTGGCACTGCTGCGGCATCTTATGCAATTACAGTACCGTTCCGTTCTCCGCAGAAGACACAAAGCTGAGTTATTATTACGTCAACATGAACGAAAACGATCCCAATGAATTTTTTGATTTGGATTTTACGCCGCAGAGCGTACCGCTCTATGACCGCGAATCCGATCTGTCTTTCACCTATGATGTCAACAGAATGTGTCCGGATTCAACTCATTTCAATCCGCCGCAGTATGAAAAAGATCTCGGTGAAATTCCGCTGCGCCGGACTGCAATTTCCCCGTTCGGCATGTACTGTGTCAGCGACAGCTTTGAAGCAGACACCCCCGACTTTGAAGGAACATTTTATCCCTTGCAGGAAGGGGAGACTCGGCTCGGCTTCGAGGACACTATCGTGCAGGTCGATGAAAACAATGCAGCCGTAGACAAATACTGCGCCGGCGATGACACCTATTTCGGCACATATGATCTCGAGGGCAATGCGGTCGCGTTTATTCATATCCTCTACGATCATCCGATGGATACGGCAAAGGGCGAACTCCGGTATCCGTATGAGGCATTCTATGAGACGCCGGAAACAGAGCCGACTACAGACCCGCAGGAAGAATCCGGTACAAATGACAGCGTGCCGACTGAACCGCGCCTTGGATATTATGACGCACCGCGCATTGTCTATGCTGCAACTGATCTGAACACCGGCGAGCCGTTTGATACGCTTGCGGATGCATATTCGGATGCCGCGCCGGAACATCAGGCGCAGTATGATCAGATCGCAGTTTACAGCAAACATTCAAAGCTGCTGCTGGACGGCAAAGCGCTCAAGGGTATCAACGAGGAGATCACACCCGACGAAAACAATATGCTGAACTTCACCTTTGAATGGACGCCGGACACGAATCTTGCAAAGCAGAATATCTCGATTGAGATTCGTCCGGAGCTGGCGCGTGCAGCAGACGGCGAAGCGCTTGCATACGGCAAATCGAACGAGGAAAACATCGTCATGATTGAGCCGGTCGAATACGGACCGGATCAGGACCCTGAAACAGGGGAATGGCTGCCTTCTAATTTCCCGGAAGCAGTCGCGGCATTCAAGCCGGAGCCTTCTGCGGAAAACTGCATCCCGCTCCGCTATACAATGCAGATTGACCTGAACAAGATCAATCTGGATAACAGCAGACAGATCTCAATTTTAGTAGATTACCGTTCAGGTGACAATGCCGGAAACAAGAAGGATGTCGTCTTCCGTCAGGAGTATATTCTGATGATTAAAAAGTAAGATAATACTGAAATAATATAAGGAGCGCGGATTACTTCCGCGCTCCTCAGCTTTTATATTCTTATCAGAACGTCCTGAAATCAAACCGCTTCAATTCGCCGTCAACAATAAAGCCCTCTGCACCGTGTTCGCCCTGAACTGCTATAAAATCCGGATTTGTGCAGCACAAAATCATCGGGATTTTATTCGGCGTCTCATAGATCACCTCCTCCGACATATCTGCCGGATTCAGATAAAACAGCTGATCCTTTCCGACATGTGCACTTCGCTTGCAGAGCAGTCTGCCGCCGCAGAGTTCAATATCCTCAAAGTCGATCTCCTCCTGCAGAACCGTCTGCTTCCCTGTCTCAAAATCATAGGTGCAGAGCGAATCGGTCTGAACCAGTCTGCCGCCCCGTTCTTCTCCGTCAACGATAAATTTCTGCTCAGATTCTTTTTTCCGGATAAAATAAACCGTACCGTCCTGCATCACCGCTTCAAACATATTCGGAATGATACCGCTTTCTTTGATGCATTCGCCTGTGTGAATATCATAGAGATAAAACTGCGCATCCCGCGTAAAGCCCTTGCTTGCTGCATACTCATCCGCGGCATAACAGCCGAAAAGCTGCCCGCTCTGCACATCATACTGCCAGTCATATTTTTCCCACGGCAGAAAGATTTTCTGGTGTGTCTCAGGGGTATAGATCACATTGAAATCAATGCTCAGCGAACCGGTATCCTCATGCTGGAGCTGCCCGTGAATCAGATAATTGCCGGAATCACCGAGCTTTTGCAGATCATAAATATAGATTCGTTTATAATCATTCGCGTCCGCAGAATTTCCCGCATTCCGGAATCCGGTAAGGATTTCATACATGTCGATCACAAAAAAATCCTCCTCTGTTCCGTCCGGAAGCAGTCGCACAAGTTCGCCGCTGCCCACACCGTTAAATTCAATATGTCCGTGATCATTCGGCAGATAGAGCGCCTCACCGTCCGTCAGCAATGACTGATAGCGATAATACAGACACTCCGGCGATTGATGCAGACAGCCAGGCGTCTGACAGAGCAGTTCCTCAATATATCTGCCGTTTTCATCGGTCAGCGTTTTGCTGACGCGCCCTCTGCCGCCGAGATACCAGTAATCATCATCCTCAAGGAACGGCTCCGGCGAATATCTCTGTATGCCGACGATCCGCAGCGTGCCCTTTCCGCCGAAGATATTGGTTTCCGCGGTATGGACAGCTTCTTCATACTCCGCCTGTGCTGCAGTCGTTGCGGCTGCATCATTTTCCTGCACCGCACCCGTTGTCGTTGTCTCCGTGACCGGTTCACCGGCTGCATCGGTCTGCACCTGCATCTCCGTGACCGCAGGCTGTCCCGACGATGCCGCAGGATTGCCGATTGTTTCAATCGTTTCCTGATTGACGCGCCAGACCAGTACGCCGACCGTCAGCGCAATCACGGCAGCGATCGCCGTCAGCCCGATTGTTACATTGCGGATCGGATTCTGCTCTTTTCTGATATGCGGCGCCGTCTGGCTGAACACGCTCCCGCGCTCTGCGGAAGAGGGCTGCTCCATTGGTGCTGCTGCCGGCTGTGATTCCCCGGTATGCTGCCGCATATCCTGTGAAAACAGCGCATTGATCTGCTCCGCCGCATCCGGCTCAGATGATTCCAGCGCTTCCAGACGGTAGGATTCCGGCAGTCTGCCGACCGCATCAAACAAATCTCTCCGTGTCATAATAATCCCTCCAGTTCAAGATACTGCCGCAGCTTTTTCCGCAGGCGCATCAGCGTGACCTTGACCGTGCTGACGCTGACCTGCTTCCGCGCGGCGATTTCCGGAAGCGGCATTGCATAGTAATACCGCAAAACAAAGGTCGTGCGCTGCTCCGCCGTCAGCGAATCGAGAAAGCGGCAGAGTGCATCGTCGAGCAGCCGTTCCGAGACAGCCTGCTCGACCGATTCGCTGTCCGCGACACATTCTGCAAGCTCGTCCAGCACGGCAGGACGCTTTCCGCCGCCGCGCCGCTTTGCATTGCGTGCATCGAGACGGTTCATCGAAAGATTGCGCGTCACTGCCGCCAGATATGCAAAGAGATGTACAGGCGGTTCTTCGGGAATTTTGCCCCATGCCTGCATCAGCACATCGCTGACGATCTCCTCAGCATCCTGTCTGTCTGCGAGCAGCTCCTCGGCGATCTGCCGCAGACGGCTGCCGTATTTTGCATCGGTTTCACGGATTGCATGTTCATCGCGCGCCTGATACAGCGCAAGCAATTCTGCATCCTGCATCGTGTCACCTCCTGACGAAGATTTGAGATCTCACTTATATAGTAGGAAAACAGCCCGAAAAGGTTTACAGGAAAATGGAGGAAGGAGAAAGGAGAAGGGAGAAAGTGCATTTTTGAGTGAGGAGTTGCGGTATCCGCCTACGGCGGATGATTTTGAAAAAATATGGCAGGTGATTATAAAAGAGAGTTGAGCGCACTCAGGGGGGATGAAGAATAAGGAAAGAGCGTGCAGAGGGAAAACCGAAAGGAGGAAGGGGGGATGCGAGCGCAAGCGAGTTTTCCCCTTTCTCCTTTGGGTTGTCCCTTTGCCCTTCGCTAAAGTTTTTGCATAACACTCTCATAATATCATGAACGATAGTTCATCAGATCGGATGATTCTATTGATGTACCAATTAAATCTTGAAGAATAGATGCGCAGGATTTTTGTCGTGAGACAAGGCAGAAAGCCGCCGCCTTGCTGACGCAAGGCAAGGATTTCTAACGCAGTATCACGGCAAAAAGACAAGCAGATCTCTTCAAGAGATAGTTGGGACATCAATAATTACACTACAATCACAGTTTACCGCATTCCGGTCCGCTTGTCAATTTTTTAACGATAAATCTACGCATCCACGCAGAAAACAGTATGACTGACGGTCAGATTTCCGCCCGTCCTTCTGCCTTACCGACTACCGCCGAAAACTGACCGTTTACCGGAAACCCCTTGCAATCAGACATCAATTCGTGTATAATACACATAACATGAGCGATCAATCATGTAGGAGATATCTTTTTCAACGCCGCAAACAATCCACCATTTTCTCAAAACATTTCAACCACCAATCTCACTCAAACAATCCACCTCTCAACGCAAAACAAAATCAAGGTAAAACCACAGAACTCCTGCACTACGTTCAAAAAAATAAATATCTCCGTCTCAATGAGATACAAGGTACGGTCTTTCGATTAACCTTGTATCTCATTTTCTGTTTAATCATATTATATTTCATGTTATTATGAACCGTTAGCCGCCGGAAAGCATCCGTTCACCGGATATATCTTGCATTTCGCATAAGTGTATAGTATAATAACTGTGCATTATGTTATAATCCTAATTAAATGATTATCAAAGACCGGAGCTATCTATGATTCAGAATTCATCTGCAATGCCGCCTCAGACACCGCAGGAGATCATCGCTTATATCCGGACATACTATACCTTACATCAGACAGACATCCGCGAAACCGTTACATATCATCCGCTGCTCGGGACCGCGGCGGCACAAATCACGCTGCCGCACAGTCCGCACATCTTCTGCGGTACGGGTCAGACCGCCGCAGCAGCGCGTGCAGGCGCTTATTTGCAGAGTTTTACGGGACTGTGCAGAAAGCTGCCGCATACCGCTTCTGACGCAGTGATCTGCGCAGGCTGCTCTCCTGACGATGCCGCAGTTCAGGGTCTCTCTGAACTGCTGGCACGCAGAGCTGCAGACAGATCCGGACAGATTTCCGATGCGCCGCTTATCCCCGAGGAGGTGCTCAGCGGATACCGGACAGCATACCGCATGTATCAGCTGCTGAAGCAGGCATACGGCGACCGCCTGACACTCAGGGATATCTCCGGCAGCGGCATTCAGCTGACCGCCGCGCTTCTGCTGACGGATGCGCAGACCGGAACGACCGCCGTTACCTGCTGCTCGCATCCGGACGCAGGCACTGCACTGGAACATCTGCTAATCAACGCGGCACACGGCAGCAGCTTTGCCGGTGCACGGTATTTCTCGGGCAGAGACGACGCGCTGTATCTTCCGGCAATGCTGCAAAAAATGCGATTGAGCTGCTGTAAAGTCCCGATAAAGGACTGCTCCCGCGCCGGAATCCATATGCGGCAGGTCAGCCTGCTGCAAAGCAGCAAAATATGCTGCGTCTGAAACAGAAAACAAACATCCCGAAAGCAGTATGCCGCCGCTTTCGGGATGTTTTGCGTGATGATTACCGTTTCTTATAGAGGAGCAGTTCGGGGTCTGCGCCGTTTTCGCCGTAGGAGCAGATCAGGATAAACTCCATATTTGCGAGGATTCCGAAGCATCTGGATGCATCCGCTTCGCTTGTAAGCTGATTGCCGAGATAGGTTGCATTATCGTCAATGAATTTGACTTTACTGCCGTTCGGCAGGGTATATACGAGATTGACATAGCTGCCGACGAGCGCATTCAGCTTTTCGAGCTTCGGCATGCCCTCGATATGCAGCGCATTGATCTCACCGATCAGCTTTTGCTTGAATTCCTCAAATGCACCGCCGTCACCGAGCTCGCTGTGATGCTTCCAGTAATCGAGCGTCGGGAGCATATCCTTGAGATAGGCGCGCACCGCATCCGCAGGGTGCTCATCGCTCGCCATATTTTTCACGCAGACCTCGATCAGATCATCCATATCATGATATATATATGTACCGTCCGCATAGCACCATTTGCAGTATTGTTCATTGCGTGAGCCGTCCTTTTCGGTGCTGATGACCGCATCGTCGAGCGGCATGCCGCAGCACTGACAGATCAGCTTTGCAGGCGCACCCAGCAGCGTATTGATCGACACATCAAACACCTGCGAGAGCAGCTTCAGCGTTTCGGTATTCGGAACGGTCTCGCCGTTTTCCCAGCGTGAGACTGCCTGCCGCGTGACAAATACTTTTTCTGCAAGTGCATCCTGCGACATTCCTTTTTTGGTACGAAGCTCGTATATGATTTCTTTGGTTTGCATTCGGCATCCCTCCTTGTGTCTCAATTATAGCACAGGAATAATCATCGGTCAAGCAACCGTCCGTTGCGGGGGAGAGAGGTGTCTCCGACGGATCAATAATGGGGAATCCGTCCCCAAACCCCTGCTGGGGATATTATCCCCAGACCCCATTTTTTGATATAATAATAAAAAGCCGCTTGATTTTCGTGCAACAGCGTGAATCGAGCGGCATCTTCGTATATGGAAGAAAGAGAAAGTGAATAGAGAAAAATTTTTCAAATCATCCGCCGCAGGCGGATACCTTAACTCCTCACTCCTCTCTTCTCACTCCTAACTCAGAAACAAACTTTCTCCTTCCTCCCTCCTACTTTCTCCTTTTTCTTAACAACATCACAATAAAAAAACCATCCTTATTAAAAGAACGCGTCTAAGCCGGTGGTCGGACTCGAACCGACGACCGGCAGTGCCGGAGCCGTTACG
>CAMHUJ010000041.1 GCA_946188175.1 uncultured Ruminococcus sp. | reverse complement strand
TATATCTGTATGTGCATTGTGCTAAGAATCTGGGTTTTGTGCGTAAAACCCGTTGCAGGGAATCACTGTTTTTATCTGCAAATCATATATCCGAATGTGCTTTCTACAGAATAACTGAAAATTGTCCTTTGACAATATGATACTATATTCAGTATAATAATATTGATATGATACAGTATGTATACTGCCTCATAGAGCTGCCGTATGCCGCTCCCTTTCAAACGGATCCCTGCCGTTTGGCATACAGCAAAAACATAAAAAGAAATAAAACCGGAAATAGATTCAACAGCAATAATTTTATAAAGGGGGAAATCAGTCCCATTTCATATGAAAGGATGATTTCCATGAAAAAGAAATTCTCAGCTCTGTTGTCTTTCTGCATGGCTGCTTGTGTATGCACGGTATTTCCGTTTTCTGCAAGCGCCGGGTTTGACGGCGTGAGCGCGGGCGGCAGTGCGTCGCTCGTCATGTCAGCATCACAGGTATCTTATGCATCAGTGAAGCCTGCTGCTGCGACGACAGCGAAGGAGTATATGTCGAAGATGAAGAATGATCTTCAGACGAATGTTCCGGGCAATGTCAAGCAGGGCGATTCCGGCAAGACCGATAAGATTCAGTATTTCTCCAAGAAGGCAAACCGCAATAAGCCTGCAAACGTCTGGACACCGCCCGGATACGATTCGAGCAAGAAGTATCCGGTCATGTTCATGAATCACGGCGTCATGGGCGGCGAGAACGACATGCTCAACGGCTGGTCGATCCGTGAAATGGCTTCTAACCTCATCAAGAGCGGCGAAGCAGAACCGTTCATCATCGTATTCCCGCAGATGTACACCGACCCGAACAGCGGCTCGGCAATGGGCATCAGCATGGATGTTATGGACCGTTACGATGATTATGTGTATGATCTCACGGAGAGCCTGTATCCGTATATCTGTGAGCATTATTCCGTCGCAACCGGCAGAGAGAACACTGCAATCGCAGGCTTCTCCATGGGCGGCAGAGAGTCGCTGTATGTCGGTCTGATGTGCCCCGATAAGTTCGGTTATGTCTGCGCTTCTTCTCCGGCTCCGGGCATCGTTCCGGCAAGTGATATGTTCATCTCCAATCACCTCGGAAGCAAGAAGCTCAACAGCAATGACCGCATGAAGGAAAGCGATTTCAAGTTCTCCGATTCTGATCTGCCGTACATTCTGATGATCGGCGGCGGCACGTCTGACCAGGTTGTCGGTACGTTCCCGAAGCAGTATCATGAGCTGTTCGACAAGAACGGCACGATGAATCTCTGGATGGAGTTCCCAGGCGCAGGTCATGACGCAAGCGTCGGCACACCGCTCTTCTACAACTTCTTCAGATATGTATTTAAGGCAGATGCATCATCGACCGTTCCGGTTGAACAGCCGGGCGAGCTTCGCGGTGATGTGAACGGAGATAAGAAGGTAGACAAGAATGATGTCGAGAAACTCCGCGATTATCTTCTCGGCAAAACGAGTGATATTGACGGCAAGACTGCCGATATGGATTCCAATCAGATTCTGACAGCTTCCGATCTTTCCTCGCTGAAGGCGATTGTCCTGAAAGGTACCTCCGGCGGCGAGCAGCAGGTTACCACAACGACTGCTTCCTCGCAGAACCCGTGGAATCCGTGGGGCGAGCAGACGACCGCTTCCTCGCAGAACAATCCGTGGAATCCGTGGGGTCAGCAGACTTCGGATACTTCTCAGCAGAATCCCTGGGAGCAGTCCTCTACATCCGGTACAACCTCGACAACAACCACTTCTACGAATCCGTCCTCCGGTTCGCATGTTTCTGCGAAGGACTATATGTCGAAGATGAAGAATGATCTTCAGACGAATGTTCCGGGCAATGTCAAGCAGGGCGATTCCGGCAAGACCGATAAGATTCAGTATTTCTCCAAGAAGGCAAACCGCAATAAGCCTGCAAACGTCTGGACACCGCCCGGATACGATTCGAGCAAGAAGTATCCGGTCATGTTCATGAATCACGGCGTCATGGGCGGCGAGAACGACATGCTCAACGGCTGGTCGATCCGTGAAATGGCTTCTAACCTCATCAAGAGCGGCGAAGCAGAACCGTTCATCATCGTATTCCCGCAGATGTACACCGACCCGAACAGCGGCTCGGCAATGGGCATCAGCATGGATGTTATGGACCGTTACGATGATTATGTGTATGATCTCACGGAGAGCCTGTATCCGTATATCTGTGAGCATTATTCCGTCGCAACCGGCAGAGAGAACACTGCAATCGCAGGCTTCTCCATGGGCGGCAGAGAGTCGCTGTATGTCGGTCTGATGTGCCCCGATAAGTTCGGTTATGTCTGCGCTTCTTCTCCGGCTCCGGGCATCGTTCCGGCAAGTGATATGTTCATCTCCAATCACCTCGGAAGCAAGAAGCTCAACAGCAATGACCGCATGAAGGAAAGCGATTTCAAGTTCTCCGATTCTGATCTGCCGTACATTCTGATGATCGGCGGCGGCACGTCTGACCAGGTTGTCGGTACGTTCCCGAAGCAGTATCATGAGCTGTTCGACAAGAACGGCACCATGAACCTCTGGATGGAGTTCCCGGGCGCAGGTCATGACGCAAGCGTCGGCACACCGCTCTTCTACAACTTCTTCCGATATGTTTTCAAAGCGTAATCCCTCCAAGGAATACATAAGAATGCACCCTGTTCCATGCGAGCAGGGTGCATTTGTTATGCATGAAATACCTGTAGACGCACGAAACCCCCGTCCGTGGACAGGGGGCTTCGTGCATGTTCATGCCATAATGGGGAAAACGCTGATTTTACCGGTGAGATATTCGATATGCAGCTTGACATCGTCAGCTGTGAGCTCACCGTCGCCGTCGAGATCGGCAGGTTCGATATCGTCGATCTCAGCCTTGCCGAGGATAACACGCTTGAGGATCGTCAGATCGCGTGCATCGACGGACTTGTCGTCGTTGAGATCGCCGTAGATAAATTCCTTCGGCGTTGTGGAGCCTGCGGGAACATTGAGCTTCCACCAGTGGATGTTGAAGAGATAGCCCTCTCCGCCCTTGAATACAAGGTACAGATCGTGAATGCCTGTCGTTTTTTCAAGGGTTGCCGACATGGTTTTCCAATTCTGCCAGCCGCCGGTCGAAGCAACATCCACAGTACCGATCAGCTTACCGGTCGCACCGTCGAGGCGAACCTCGATCGAAGAACCGCCGCTGCTTGCTGCGACACGGATATCAATCTTATCAGCGCCGCTGCCGAAGTCAACATCCTTGAAGCCGATGTAGTCGCCGTTTTCAATGTAAGCGACATTCTGTCCGCCTTCGTCACAGTTTTCGAGATCAACGCCGGACTGAACGGAGAAGGAGCTTGCATCGACCGTCGATGCCGAGCCGCTGATGCGGACAATATGCGAGGATTTGCTGAGTACCTTTCCGGTATTGTCAGTCACATAGATGCGGTATTCGCCTGCTTCGGACGGAGTCTTGATCTTGGATGCCGTACCGGAGCCCTTGGTCATTGTAGCACCGACCTTGAAGGAGGTCGTATTGTCCGGTGCAATCCAGACGGTCTTGCCGGAGCCGGCCTTGCGGATCGGGAGATTGCCGTCGCCCTTGGTTGCGCAGCTTGCAGGGAAGATATAGTCTGCATCGGTGCGCATGTTTACGGGCATCAGATAACGGAAATCATCCTGCAAGCCGGAATTCAGGCAGACTTCATACTGCCGTGCCGGCCAGACATTGTCCGAAATGACAATCGGCGTGTCAATGCGGCTGCTTGGCGGATTCTTGCCCATCTTATTAACAGATGCATAAGTGCGGAGGATTGTGAGGTCATGCTTCTGACCGTAATCCTCACAGTTGATCGTATAGGTTACGTTCTTGTCAATTTCGAGGACATTGTCGTTTTCCTCGATGTATGCGGTGCCCTCGTCGTTGTGTAGACCGTAGGTAGGTGCGCCGGGACCGCCGGCGGGAATGCCCTGAATATAGTTTTCATTGATGATTGTACCGGGCATCTGACCGATCGTGTAAATGCCGCCGCTGTCGTGCAGACGGTTCAGGCAATTGATCACGCGGTTGTAGCAGATCTGGTTGTCACGGCAGGTCTTGGAGTCTTTGAAGTTGCACCAGCCCCAGCCCAGGTGAATGCCATTGTATGCGGTGTTTTCAACTTGGTTGCGGAGCACCTTGACCGTATCGCCGTAGTAGACAGTGATTGCAGCGCAGCCGCCGAAACCGTGAACAACGGAGATATTGTAGAGCAGATTGTCACAGATCTCGATATTCTTGCAGACGCCCTCAACACCGACTGGGAACTTTTCATGATTGGAATTGGTCTTGTCGCCGATGTAGACATGCTGCGGATGAGAGACCGTGATACCGGAAGAGGTGATGTCGGTTACAAAGTTTCCGTTGATCTTGCTGTTGATGACATCATTGGTCATCTGGATGCCGTCGGCACCGCAGTGCTTGATCACATTGCCTGTGAATTCAATTGAATCAGCGGAGGTGACCTGAATCATTGCTGCAAGAGTATCTGCCATTTCATAGCGTTTGGTGTGCCAGTTGGAATCCGCAAATGCGGTGTATGACTGAGCAGCCTGACAGGTCGCCTTGCCGTGAGATTCACCGACTTTGGTCAGCTGATAATCGGTATGCGCGAAGGTGATGCCGCGGAAAGAAAGGTTCTTGACACGCGAATTGGTTGATTCGCCGGAAATTTGAATCAGCGACTCTGCAATCGGAGCTTCTGCCTGTGCAGTAGACATATCCTCGCCCTGAAGCGGGTAATAATAGATCTTGTGATCAGTCTTGTCGAAGTAGAACTGACCGGGGGAGTTGACAAATTCAAACGCATTATAAAGCGTATGCCATCCGCCGGTCGAGAAGCCGGCGCCCCAGCCCGGTGTCTGTGCAATCGCACCGTATGGCTGTTGCATCAGAAAAACAAAACTGCCGTTTTCATATTTTATATCACGGGAGCAGACGATATTCTCATTCCAGGTCGTACCGTTGACGCATTCAAGATCATCGGTGTTCTTTGTGATACGCGGCAGATCGCTTTCTTTATACTTGATGCCGTCGCTCTTCTGACCGGAATCCCATGCCCACTCAGCCTGACCGGCACGGACGCTGTAAGTACCATAGCCGCCCTGTGCGCCGACACGCTTGCTGCCCATATTTGCACGGTGGTCGTTGACGTAGAAGTTGCGGAGCTTGTAGTCACGGTCGAGCGATGCGACATACAGCTTATCGTTGTATTTTTCCCATCCTGAAACAGGCTGTGCACCGCTGATGACCGGAACCTCATCCTTGTATGCCTGATAGATGATGCGGGAGTCGCCCTGTGCGGAGTCCTTCATATCGAACTTGACCGGTTCGGTCTGACGGTATGTACCGCCGCGAAAGTTTACGACAATATCACCGCTGACGCTGCCGTTGATTTTGCGGACAGCGTCTCTTGCACCGGCAAGTGTTTTGAGCGGTGCATCAATCGTACCCGAATTGCTGTCATCGCCGTCCGGTGAGACAAACAGCTCGGCGCCGGGTTCTGCAGCGGCAGCCTTCATTGTAAAGCTGCCCGGTGCATTCAGGGCGGCAGCAGCGCAGATTACTGCGCTGAGTGCTGCCGTCACACGAAGAATGCTTTTTTTACTGGAATGATAAATCATAAAACGCCCCCTTTTCTGAATTTTGTTTTTTTCTTTTTATTTTTCTTTATTCATCGAGCTTTGCGATAATGCGGAGAATACCGATCACATCGTCGCCGTCGAGCTGTTTATCGCTGTTGACATCCGCATTTGCTTTGCCTTGTTCCTTGACATTTGCGCCGCTGTCTTCTGCTACAAATCTTGCCAGCAGAACTGCGTCGGAGACATCGACCTTTCCGTCAAGGTTTACGTCGCCGCGGAGACCCTTTTCAGGTGTTTTTTCAGTGGTATCCGTCGTTGTCGTCGTCGTTACAGGTTCCGTTACTTCCGGAATCTCCGGCTGCTTGCTGAAGTCGATCCACAGCGCAACTGCCTTATCCTCCGGCGCATAGGACGGAGAAGCGGTATTCTGCGATGCGAGCTCAGCTTCACTCAGCGCCTTGCTGTAAAGGCGGACAGCGGAGAATTTCGCCTGAGAGTTACGACCGGTGTCAGGGCATGCGCCGATGGTCAGATTATAGCCGGAACGGTTGGTTCCGTTTCCGCCTGTCAGCTGCTTGGAACCCTGAATCTTTCCGTCTACGTAAATGGAGACCGTATTCTTCGATGCGTCATAGATTCCGGCAACCTGATGCATCTTGTTCAGCCAGTCGGACGGAATATCGCAGCTTGCAACCTGCCAGCCGCCGTCATAGATGAAGAAATCAACGGATTTATTTGTGCAGCGGAGCGTGAATGTCCTATCACCCTTACCAACGAACTGGTTATATTCCTGCGTACCGGTCGGGATTACATTGACTTCAACTGTAAAGGAATTCTTGCCCTCGACGATCGGAGCGATTGTGCTGCCGAACGGAACCGGAACGGCACCGCTCATCAGAACCTGATTGCCGGCTGTTTCCAGCTTTGCACTTTCCGGAATCGGAATCACGAAATGATTGCTGCTCAGATCCTGTACGCTCTGCGGGAGACGGCGATACGGCTTTGCAGCTTCGTTCATTGCTTCGTCATCGCTGCCGGTCGGGATCGGAATAATCGTGTATGCCCATTCGTAGACGCGGTCTTTTGAAAGCGTATACTGATCAAGTGTTGCCTGTCCGCAGGTTGCGGAGCCGGTACCCATGGAGCCGTAGTTCATGCTGAGATAGGTTTCATCATGCGTTTTGACCTGATAGGTGTGGTTTGCAACCTGGAGATCTTCTGCGGTCATATGGAGTGCACATGCCTCAACAGATGATTCTGCTGCGACGAGGATCGAGGTCTTGGCGTTCGGATTCTGAACTGCCATCCACTTGGTTTTTGTCATTGTTCCGCAGTCATCAGCCTTCATGTAGGGATAGTACAGACCGGAAACAGTATTGTGCCATACGCCGAGACGACCGTTTGTCATACGGTCAAGCATAGTCTCGACCGGACCGTTGCCGTACCATGTCACTTCCTCAAAGCCCTTCGGCAGCGTCATGACAGAGCCGACACGGATAAATTTACCAATGTTGGCACGGGTTGCATCCACACGCAGCGCAACATTGACTGCGCCGGTTCCGTCAATCGTATACACAATATTGACGGATGTACCGCCTGCATTCGGCAGGCTGAGGCTGGATTTGACAACAATCGTGTCACCGGATTCAGATGTTTCAACGCCGTTGCAGCGGAAGTCTTTCATTGCGCCTCTCCATGCGCCGTCAAACTTCTTCTGATTCTGGCTGCCGCCGTCGTTTTCGACCATGCCGCGCCAGAAATTCGGAGTCGGACCGGCAGTGAGCAGTGTTTCGCCGCCGTAGGTATAAGATGTAATCAAACCAGTAGAGCGGGAGATCGAAACCTTGAAATCCTTACCGGAGATTTCATAGCCGTTGCCGGAAGGAGAGACAGAGGGCTTTGCAGAAGCCGGTTTGACATATGCCGGACACGCGGCGGGAACAGAGAACTGTGCCCAGGAAAGCTCCGTGCCTGCGGGAACCATGATTGTGCCGTCCTTCTTCAGAACGGAAATGTTCAGCTGGAATTCGTCGCCAGGACCTGCATTCGGTGCCGGGAACGGTGCAGTGATCGTTCCGCGTGTCAGAGGTGCAACATCAATGTCTTCGCAGTCACCGCTTTTGACAGCGATGCCGTTCTTCAGGAGTGTCCACTTTACATCGAATTCATTGAGGTTTGCAAAATTATTTTCGTTGTAAACGGAGATCTTTCTTTCAGAGATCTGGTCGCCTTCAGCGCTGAACCAGAAATTCTGATACTGGAACTTGACTTCTTCGCATTCCGGCTGCGGGGTTCTGTCAGGGCTGACGATGCCGTTTTCGCAGAAGCTGCCGTCGTTCGGATTGTCTCCCCAGTCGCCGCCGTATGCAAAGAACTTGCCGGGCGAAAGTTCGCTGTAGAGGTTCTTGCGCGCATAGGGCTGTGAGTAGTAGTCATAGCCGCCGTTGGAAATAGCCTTGGCACGTGACTGGTCGCACCAGTCCCAGATGAAGCCGCCCATCATATTCTGCTTGCTGCGGATCTCATCCCAGTATTCTTTCAGTGCGCCGAGAGAGTTGCCCATTGCGTGGTCATATTCGCACATGACATACGGCATTTTGCCATCGCCGCCGTGGAATCCGGCAAGACCGCCGGAGCCGGGATACATCTGGCTGTCCATATCAGTGCCCATGTTTCCACCCTGACCTTCGCTGTGAACCGGTCTGGTCGGGTCATTCTTCTTGAAGTACCAGATCATGTCACGGAAGATACCGTTGCCGTAGTTTGGATCGCTGGTGTACTTCATTTCGTTGCCGATCGACCAGCCGATGATAGCCGGATTGTTTTTCAGGCGTTGGAATGTTGTTTTTGTACGGTCAAGACCCAGTTCATAGAACAAGCCGATCTGTCTGTTGTTGTCGCCGTACATCAGCGCGTGGCATTCCATGTTGGTCTCTGCAAGCATATACATGCCAAACTTGTTGCAGAGCCAGTAGAGGTAAGAGTCATTGCTGTAGTGCGAGGTGCGGATTGCGTTGATATTGTGCTGCTGCATCTGACGGATATCCTCTTCCATCGTTCCCTGCGGAACAGCCCTGCCGTGGAACGGATCCGTATCGTGGCGGTTGACGCCCTTAAGCAGAAGACGCTTTCCATTAATGGTGATCGGCTGCCAGCGATTTGTGGTGCGGCGGTAGGATCCGTCAACCTCGGTGCGGGTGAAGCCGATCTCGCGGAAACCGAGCTGCGAGGAGACGGTTTCAATTGTGCCCTTGCTGTTCTTCAGCGTCAGGACGAGTGCGTAGATGTTCGGATGTTCTGCGGACCAGAGCTTCGGGGAAAGGACTTCCTTCGAGAGCTTTACGGTCGTGACCTTGCCGGCTTCGACAGAAGAAACAGGAATGGTGGTACCTTCAGTGAGGTTGTTGCCTTGTTCATCGAGAACAGCAACGTCCACGTTCAGGTCGCTGACATTTGCAGAAGCCTTGTTGTGGATATTGACTGACAGATTCAGAGATGCATTCTTATAGCTCTCGTCGAGATCGGTCTGAACGGTATAATCCGAGATCTTGACAAGCGGAGTGCTGGTCAGGTAGACGTCACGGAAAATACCGCCGTCGTAGATCATGTCCTGATCCTCAAACCATGTACCGTCGCAGAATTTGTGAACTTCCACGGCGATAA
>CAMHUJ010000040.1 GCA_946188175.1 uncultured Ruminococcus sp. | reverse complement strand
GTCAGCAGATGCTGATAGAGCCGCTTGAGCTGTGCTGCGGTATAGACCTTATCCGGCTTTGTGCCGTCGGGCTCGGTGCCGCCGACGAGCTTGCCGTCCGCATAGACGCAGACATAGGGGCAGCGCTTTGCGAGCTCAACGCCGCCGACGATATTGTCATAATCCTCGCCGATGTTCTCCATGCCCTGCAAGCTCCAGTCGTTGGTCGGGTCCCATTTGTCGCCGTAGTACATGCCGAGGATGAACTGGTATTTCTTGTTGGAATTTGCGATTGCGTAATCAGGCCATGCGATCTCGACATAATAGATGTCGTCCTTGTACTGCTTCGGTTTGGAGCAGACCGCCTCACGGTCATCGACCTCGGTCTGCACCTGATCGTATGTCTTTTCCTGCACAAAACTCGCCGGAATGCCGGTATTGTTTTCAAATTCCTTGATGCTGAAATAATAGCGGATCGAGAGATCGGTATGCGGCTCGAGCGAATCGGTGTTGACGAAGAACGTCAGCTTTGTGACGCCTGCGCCGGTCGATTCGGGCGAATCGGCATAATATCCCGAGACCCAGAAATCATTGCCGGAGAACAGTGCGGTATCGTCCTCTTTTTCGGCAGGAGGGAAGTCCGGCACAGGCTGCATGCTGTCGTCGCCGTAGCGCAGATAGAGACCTGCCGCCGCACCGACAAATGCCGCATTGTAGTCGATTGTCACCTCATTGTCAACCCAGTCCGCAGTCGTATCGCTGTGCTTGTCATTGGAGCGCGGTCCGCCGACGAGTGCGCCCCAGAGCACATGCTTATGCTCTGCTTCATCCTCTGCCATGGTCAGACCGGAAGCCGCACGGTGATGCGGGAATTTTGCGGAATGCTCGTTATAGCCGACGACATAGCAGCGGCTGAGCGGATTGTCACCGAGCAGATATTCCATTTGTCCGAGTGCCCAGTCCGAGAAGTGATAATCCTTCTGCTTGGTATCGTAGACATCCTTGCCTTTTTTGTATTTGTCATAGACAAGCGCAGTGAACTGTGCTGCCGTATTGTAGCGTGCGGAGCCCCATTCATCGAGCCAGAAGTATCCCGCAGGTGTATTTTTGCCGACTTCACCGGTGATGTAGCCGTTGAGCGCCTTCGCGGTCATTTCCCAGAAATTGAGCTTTTCATACTGACCGCGGCCGATTGCGACTCTGGTTTCCTCGCAGATATCCGGATACTGATCCTGAATTCTGCCGAAGACGATCGATACGCCGTTCCACATATCGTTCCAGCAGAGGACATAGCCGGGCGGCGCATAGTAGTCGTCATATTTCAGCGACTGCTCGAGATACCAGTGATCCTCGGTGATCAGATAGAGCCAGCCTGCCGCAAAGCAGAAATCGTCCTCCCATTTGCTCGAGGTATAGAATGACGCAGGACCGTCCGCGCCCTTTCCGACACCCTTTTCATTTTCCGCAGCGAATCTGAACAGCGCCTTTGCGCAGTCGAGACATTGCTCTGCGTATTTTTTGTCGGTATCCTTAAAATTATAATAGTTGATCGCAAGCGCTGCCGCCGCTTCGGAGACATCGTCGGTTGTCGGCAGCTCCTTCGTTGCGAAGAATGCCGGACGCACCATTGCGTCGATCTCCGGTGCCTGCCAGTATTTGTGATCGACTGCGCCGTCGCCGACCTGATAGCAGAACGCGATCACATCGCCGTTGTCGTCGCGGAAGGTGCTGCGCAGGAAATAATCGCAGAAATGGCGCAGAATCGTCTCCGTATGCTCCGCTTCACCGATTGCCTCGTAAGCATCGCGGAATTCGTAGTAGCCCCATGATACCACTGATGCCGCATAGGCTTCCGGCAGACCGAATTTGACATGGTCGCCCGCGTCATGATAGCCGCCGGAGACATTGACCGTACCGTCGCCGTCCGGATCGAGGATATCGGCATACTGCTTCATGAACGCTGCGGAAAGATTCGTACCGCCGTTTTTTTCGTCATAGGGCTGGAGCGGCACCTTCGCGTCATAGATATGGCAGTCACCGCGCCACGGCAGCCTGCTTTCCTTCGTAACGCCTGTTCCGCACATATTTGCATCATAAAAATAGAGCGAATACTGGAGCAGCTTTGCAAAATTGGTTTCTGCTTCTTCATAATCCGCCTTGTTCGGCAGTGCTGTCGCTTCCGCAGGCATGGATGCGGTACCGCAAAGTGCAGCAAATGCGAGCAGCAAAGCCGTCAGTCGTTTACCTTTCATGAACTCATCCTTTCCCGTTTTGATTGCAGCGCAATCTATACAATTATCATTGTACATAAAAAACTTTGTTTTGTCAATGCAGGAATTGCGGTTTCCGGAAGTCGTTTTTGCATGATATGCGGCTAAAAACTGGAATGTAAAACAGATTAACGATAAAAATATTCGGAAAACTGTTGAAAATCCAGACGAAGTGTGGTATAATAAACTATAAATAGAAGAAACAGCCAAACGGATGATTTGCAAAATCCGATGAAAGGCAGGGCATTTACATGTCAGCGAACGAGAAAAAACAAATTACGGGCTTCAGATTAAAGCACAATTATATTACAATTTTACTGTGTATCGCCGGAATTGCACTGAATCTGGTGCTTTCCGGTCTTTCGGGTAAGCTGGGGCTGCCGCTGTATCTGGATACGGTCGGCAGCGTGACGGTCGCCGTACTGGGCGGTTATCTGCCCGGCGTCATTGTCGGCTTTGCAACGAATCTGCTGAAAAGCATAGAGGACCCGTCTGCACTGTACTACGGCATCCTCAATGTGCTGATCGCACTTGCTGCGTCGGTGTTTGCGAAAAAACGGTATTTCCGGAATCCGCTGAAAATTCTGGCGGTGATTCTCACATTCACGCTGATCGGCGGCGGTCTCGGAACGCTGATCCCGATGTATCTCGACGGCGTGTCATTTGACAGCGAATCGCTTGCGATGCATTTCTATGAAAACGGAATCTCCGTGAAGGGATTGGCATATCTGCTTGCCAATCTGGTTATGGATTTCTTCGACAAGGCGGTTTCGGTGCTGCTGGTGCTGCTGATGATTCACCTGATTCCGCTGAAGGAGCACAGTCAGTTCCGGTTCAGCGGCTGGATGCAGAAGCCGCTCTCCGATGAGGAAACGGATGCTGCCATTCATTCCAATTCCCGTGTCATGTCGCTGCGGACGAAAATCCTGCTGGTTCTGAGTGCATCCCTGATTATGGTTTCCCTGATCGGAACGGTAATCAGCGTGCGTCTTTACCGCAATGCGCTGATCCGTGATCATATGAGTATCGCCGAGGGCGCTGCGTCAATCGCTGCCAGCGCGTTGGATCCGGAGCGGATTGATGAATTTATGCAGGAGGGCGAAGCGGCGTCCGACTATGCACAGCTTGAGCAGCTGCTCTATGAAATCCGGAGCAGTTCAACGGATATTCAGTATCTGTATGTCTACCAGATTCAGCCGGACGGCTGTCACGTTGTATTCGATCTTGATACGGAGGAGACTGCCGGTTCGGAGCCCGGAGATGTGATCCCGTTTGATGAATCGTTTTCGGATTATATCCCGAAGCTGCTTGCCGGTGAGCCGATTGATCCAATTATCACGGACGATACATACGGCTGGCTCATGACGGCATATCATCCGGTTTATAACAGCGCCGGCAAATGCGTCTGCTATGCCGCTGCCGATATTTCCATGGATCAGATCGGCGTCACCGAGCGCAAATTCTTTGTGGAAATGATCTCGCTGTTTCTCGGATTCTTCATTCTGATTTTCTGCATTGTCCGCTGGCTGGTAGAGTATCACATTATTCTGCCGGTCAATACGATTGCACGGAGCACGGGAACCTTTGCGTATGATTCGGAAACTGCGCGTGAGAACAGTATCGAGCGCATCCGTGATCTGAAAATCCATACGGGCGACGAGGTTGAAAACCTCTATTATGCGATCACAAAGACCTCTGACGACAGCATGCGCTATGTTGCCGATGTACAGGAAAAGACCAATCAGCTTGCCAAAATGCAGCGCGCGCTTATTCTGGTGCTTGCCGATATTGTGGAGAGCCGCGATAAGAATACCGGCGCGCATGTCCGCAAAACAGCAGCGTATGCAGAGATCATTCTGAAGGAAATGCAGCGCAGAGGCTACTATGCAGATCAGCTGACTGAGGAATTTATCTCCGATGTGGTTTATTCCGCGCCGCTGCATGATGTCGGAAAGATTCAGGTGCCGGATGCGATTCTGAATAAGCCGGGCAGACTGGATGAGGAAGAATTCAAGATCATGAAAACGCATACGACCGCCGGACGCGATATTATTTCGCAGGCGATCGAGCTCGTTCCGGTTTCTGGATATCTCTATGAGGCGCGAAATCTTGCCGGATATCATCATGAAAAATGGGACGGCAGCGGCTATCCGGACGGCATAGCAGGCGAGGAGATTCCGCTTTCTGCGCGTGTTATGGCAGTCGCGGATGTGTTCGATGCACTCGTTTCCAAGCGCAGCTATAAGAAGCCGTTTACGTTTGAGGAAGCGATGAAGATTATCACGGACGGCTCCGGAAAGCATTTCGACCCGCTGATCGTCGAGGCGTTTGTCGGCGCAGAGGATGAGGTCCGCCGCGTGGAACGCGAGTTCAGCGAGATGACCAATGAATTCGGCTGCTTCAAGTAAGAAGCGGTATCTGCGATGCATTTGGAACAGTGCTTGCAGGATGCTTCGTAAACCGTAAAACCATAGACAAAAGAAAAGCCGCGCAATCCTGTGTCATGCATGGATTGCGCGGTTTGTTGTACCGGCAGAAAAATCATTCCGTCGGAGGCACCGATATCGGCAGCTCGACGATCACACAGAGACGGTTATCGTCAAATTCGGCATAGATTCTGCCGCCCATTTGCTCGGTCAGGGTGCGGGCGATTGCCAGTCCGAGACCGGTCGAATGCTGCGCGGATTCAACCGTATAGAACCGGTCAAAGAGATGCTCGATATGCGTAAATTCAATGGCATCAGTACGGTTGGCGAAGCATAGTCTGCCGGATTCCGACAGGGTGATCTGCAAATCGCCTTTGCTGTATTTGCGTGCATTTTGCAGCAGATTCGAGAAAATCCGCGCCAATGCCATGCGGCTGCATTTGCAGTAGAGCTGCTGCTCCGGCATTGTGATTTCCGGCTGAATGCCGCTGCTCACGAATGCGCCGTAAAAGCCTGCGATGCTCTCCTCGAGTACCGCATTGATGCATACATTATCCGCCGTCGCGTCAGGCTCCTCGGAGAGAATGAGCGAATAGCGGAACAGCTCCTCGGTGAGCTGCTGCATCTGTGCGGTGCGCTCCGAGATGACATTGAAATAGCGTGCGGCGTCGGGGGATTTCGGTTCATTCTGCATCAGATCGAGATAGCCCCGGATTGCCGTCAGCGGGGTGCGGAGATCATGTGAGATATTCGTGACGGCATTGCGCAGCTCCAGATCACCGTTGATATATTTGAACTGCTGCTGCCGGAGGATATCGAGCTGTGTATTGAGCTTTGCGGCAATCTCACGAACGGCGGGATCACCGCTTCCGGTTGTGATCAGCTCGTTTGTGCTTTCGGAAAGGCGCTGTTCAAACTGATCCGAGATCCGGCGGATATCATGCCGCATCAGGCGGATTTTGATGAGTGCCGCAGCAAATGCAGCAGCGAGCAGAATGCAGAGAATCCACGGGAGCAACATGTATCACATCCTTTCTTCGGGGTGTCAGTTCATATCGGTGCGCCGGAACCGGAGCAGCCCGAGCACCGTAATCAGCAGCATCATGCCGGTCTCGCAGAGCGGCAGCATGCGCATCATGGATTCACACTGATTCCGGCTCCACTCTAATTCTTCTCTTTCATAAATCGCATATTCATCCGTCGGGATAATACTGATGTCCAGATAGATCGCTGACAGCGAAACCGCCGTCTGCGGCAGCATCATCGTGATTGCCGTGACTCTGGTGCGATCGGGCGGTGCAATGTATTCGGGATTCAAGCGACTGCTTTCCTTGACAAAATGACGACCTTCGGTTTTATTAAATGTTTCCTGGACAACAGGTATTGTTTGCGGCTCCATGAGCGATTCGCAGAGCGGGTTCGTGCAGATGAAGCCGCCGAGCAGAACTGCCGCGCTTCCGATGATCGCAACTGTTCGGGTTGTGCAGTTCATTGAGAGAATTACGCACAGAACTGCTGCGAAACAGAACATCAGCAGGATACCGAGTGCGCCGAGCAGGATATAAGCTGCCGGAAACCGCATCAGGACGGACGGTGCGCGCAGCATCGGCAGCAGCATAATCAGCGACGCAATACACGCAAACACGAGCACAGGCGGAAGCTCGGCAAGCAGAATCTTCGTTTTGGAATAGCCTGCAATGACGGCGTTGCGTATCGGATCGCCTTCGCCGCGGTTCAGCAGTACGGCAGCACCGGTGATGAGCAGTGCTGCAATCATCAGAATCGGATAGACGGTCAGATTACATATAGTGTCGCCGCCGATAATCTTCTGCGTGTAAACCGTTACGCAGTTTATGACGGAGCAGCAGATGATGCCGATCAGACAGTATACGGTACTCAGCTTGTTTTTCCAGCGCAGGAAATTGACGCGCATCAAATTTCTCATGACAGATTCCTCCTTTTGAAGAGCCATGTGCCGACGGCGGAAAGTGCCAGAATCGTGAAACACTGGAACCACGGAAGAAATTTGCGCCTTGCGCGGTGTATGCTGCGGAGTTCCTTATCAAACTGGTCTGCGGACCGGTAATCGTCCGCCGCATTTGCAAGGAAGAAGCCGACCTCTGAAATCGGCGTCATCGGATCGCATAGGTACGCAAATTCCAGATAGTCGCGCTTCGGCTTCGGAATATACCATTCATTGGGAAGATAAATGTATTTTATTTCAACATCCGGTTCCGGATTGTTGTCGCTGTAATTGTAATCCGTTGCATATTCTGTCCGGTATTTCGGTTCATCGAGCATGAAGTTTACTCGCATACAACCGATGAACAGCCCGAGCAGCAGCGCGATGCCGGCAATGGACGAGAATGCCTTATGCCGGATTTGCAGCGTCAGTACGGCGATCAGCACGCCAAAAACCGGAAACATCAGCAGCAGCGGCGGAATGACCTGCATCATCCTGCCGGTCAGATGCGCCGCAAAATATGCATTGCCGAAGATGCGCACCGGCAGCAGAAACAGTATGCCGCAGACCGCAGACCAGAGCAGCGCACTGATAATATGTGCAAGCGCAATCTGTGCCTTGGGATTGCCGTGGATGCATTGCAGCCGGATGATGCCGTCTGAGAATGCGCTGCCGATTGTCAGGATGATGCCTGCTGTCAGAAGAAACATGACGGTAAGCAGCAGATACATATAGAGTTCCCCATAAAAGTACATTTCCCGTGCATTTCGGGTTTCAAATGAGACCAGTCCGCTGATGATGCCGAGTACCGGCATGGCAGCGGTCAGGCAAAACGTCAGTCTACTGCGGAAATACCGCCGCAGAACGGTATGCAGCAGTGCCTTCATGTGATCGCCTTCTTCCGGAAGGAGAGCAGCCCGAGCGCCGGAATCAGAATCATCACCGGAATTGTCACCGGATAGCGCGGATGCATGTCCTCCAGTGCATAGGCATCGAGTTCTGCACGATACTGTTTCTGCTCTGCATCCGACCAGTCCCTGCTGTCCTGAAAGGTGCATGAGAGCTCACCCATAGTGGTGATCGGGTTTCCGTGATGCAGCACCATGAGCACGGAATGCAGCGGCTCTGTGTAGATCAGTTTTTTCTTCCGGATGACCAGCGGTGCGCCGTTCGGTGCAAAGACGGTCTGCCCGTGTGCATCGGTGACAGTTACGTCATGGTACTCCTGACCGCCGTCTGCCTGCTCTGTGACCTCGCCGAGCATATACAGCCCGAAGATCGCGGCAAAGGTGCAGAGTATGCCTGCCATTTGATTCCGCGTGAGATTGCAGACTGCTGCCGCCGTCACCGCCGAGAACAGATTGCTCAGGAAGATGCACAGGAATGCTTCTGCGACGGGCTGCGACGACAGCCTGTGATATTCCGGAATCAGTGCGAGCGCAAACGGTCCGGCAGTCAGCAGGAAGTAAATGACGGCGACAGTCACCGCGCAGAGCATTGCCGCCAGATAATACTGTGTTTTCGTGTATCCGGCGATCAGCTTATTCCGGATCGTGCCGTCGGAGAATTCGCGCCCGAGACTGAATGCCAGAAGCGCTGCCATAAAGGCTTCTCCAAAATAGAAATTGAAATCCTGTACATAAAGATCCTGATATCCGCTCAGGATAACAGATTCGACTGCGATAAAAATGCCGAGGAGCAGCGCAAGAACCGCGCCGAACCGCAGAATCCGGTCACTGCACAGTCGCTTCATCATCGTGCGGTAAAGCGTTCTCATTTTGCCGCACCTCCCTCTGACCCTGTGCCGCCGATGAGGTTGATGAAATAGTTTTCGAGACTTTCTTCATGCTCGGAAACGCTCATCAGCTCACAGTCTGCCGCAGCGAGTGCATCAGAGAGGTGACGAATCATGATTTTCTCATAGATATTTGCCTCGGAGTCCGTGAGAATCTCATAATCCCAGTGATTCTCCTCCATGACATGCGTAAAGCGCTTGATATCGCTGACCTTGACATGCAGATACTTGCGGCATTTTGCTTCAAGCGCCTGTGCGCTGATCTCCTGCACGATTCTGCCCTTTTCGATGAAGCCGTAATGTGTTGCCAGACGGGCAAGCTCATCGAGGATATGGCTCGAGATCAGAACGGTCATCTGCCGTTCGCGGTTGAGCTTGAGAATCAGCTCACGGATTTCGATGATGCCCTGCGGATCAAGCCCGTTTGTCGGCTCATCGAGAACGAGAAAATCCGGTCTGCCGCAGAGCGCGATCGCAATGCCGAGGCGCTGCTTCATGCCGAGGGAGAAATTCTTTGCTTTTTTGCTGCCGGTATCGGAAAGCCCGACGAGTTTGAGCAGCGCGTCAATGCCGTCGTCGGCAGGCATACCGAGCAGCGTATACTGCATTTCGAGATTCTGTCTTGCGGTCATATCGCTGTAGAATGCGGGCTTTTCGACAACGGCGCTCATCTTTCTGCGTGCCGATGCGATATCGCCGGATGCGGAATTGATGCCGCAGAGCGTATAATCGCCCTCGGACGGCTCCTGCAGGCCGCAGATCAGACGGATCAGCGTGGTCTTGCCGGCGCCGTTCCGTCCGACGAATCCGTAGATCGCGCCGCGCGGAATATGCATCGTGACGCCGTCGAGCGCCTTTGTTTTCCGGTATTTTTTGGATACGGCATTTGTTGTGAGAACATAGTCC
>CAMHUJ010000039.1 GCA_946188175.1 uncultured Ruminococcus sp. | reverse complement strand
ACCGGCTTCGGCACGGCTTCCGAAACAATCACATTCGTGTTGAGCCATTCACCGGACTCTTCCGTTTCATACTTGAATATTTTTTTCATGTCTTTTTGTACTCTCGATTCATAATCATCATGCTCCAGCTCCGGATATTCGCAAATCATTCTGCTGTATTCCGCAAAATCCAGTTCCGGCATGCCGAGATATGCGCGGTAAAGCGCAAGATGCAAAATCCGATCATACCAAATGGAAAATGCCGGATCATTGCTGATCAGTGTACGGGAAAGATTGGCGCGGTCATATGCTGCCGCATCCAGAACATGCTGCTCCGAATTTTTTTCAAGCTGTTCATATGCCCGTCTTGCCAGAAAATAGTCAACCAGCGTAATCTCGCCGTCCGCATCCACATCGCCGAGCAGATAGGGCTGATCATAGAGCACTTTAGCTTTTGTGACCCCACTCTCCTCGTCTGTATCCCAAACATCAAGTCTTGTCATGAATACCGTTGTTGTCGTCGGAAATGTTGTCACCGCAGATACGGTCGTCGTCGTACTGACCGTCGTCGTTGTTGTTCCGGATTTGACAGTCGCCTGCTTTTCGTTCTTTGCAGCAGCTTGCATTTCCGGATTTACCACCGCTTCGGTCACGGTCTGCGCCGTACCGGCAGCCGTGACGTGTTCTGTCTGCATACTTGCGGTCGTTGTCACGGCGGCAGCCGTAGCTGTCGTCTGCACGGTTGTACTTTCCGGCGCGGATGCATCTGTTTCAGCCACATCTGTCTCAATATGCAGCTCACTGATCATGGAATCTGCAATGATGTCCTGTCTGCCTTCCTGATACAGATGCAGAAAGCCGACCGCTGCCGCAATACATGCCGCCGCGCTCGCAGCCAGCACAATATACCGAAGAATACCGCCGAACGGCTTGCCCCGTTCAGTTTCGCGGATGCCTTCCGCGCTGACCTCTGCCCTGACCGGAATCGCCGTATTCGTCACAGAGCCCCTGACGCTCCCGTGCGCCTCATCGTCCTCATCCAGCATCTCACGGACAAAGTCCTCGCGCACATCACCGAGTGCATCCATAAAATCAATCGGTTTCAAAGGAATCCCTCCTTTTTCAGAAAATCATTCAGTCTGCTTCGTGTCCGCATCAGCGAAATCTTGACCGCGCTTTCGCTCATATGATACCGCGCGGCAATCTCACAGACAGAGTCCGCCATATAATACCGCCGCATGAAAACCCTGCGTGCTTTCGGCGAAAGCGTTTCCAGAAAACGCTCGATTGCAAGTGTCAGCTCGCGCCGTTCAACGGCATCGCTGATATTTTCATCCGATGCCAGCGTATCACGCAGCTCCTCGAGTGCTTCGTCAAACTGCGTCCCGCCGCGCTTCTGCGCCGTCTGCATGTGATAGCGGTCAATCGCCAGATGCCGGATCAGGGTAATGAGATACGCGCGCAGGCATTCCGGATGATTCGGCGGGATCGACTGCCATACCTTCATCAGCAGATCGCTGACGCATTCCTCTGCATCCTGCGTATTGCCGAGAATATCATAGGCGACCTTGCCGCAAAGCCTGCCGTATGCCTGCCTGATCATTTCCAGTGCAGATTCATCGCGCTTCTGCAGCAGTGCGATGATCGCATCATCTTGCATCTGTTCCAACGCATCTTACCTCCTCATATACAGGGACGGATTATTCCGGCTGACGGTTACATTTTCTGAAAGGAAAGAGGCGAAAACCGCTCCGGGTCTCCGCCTCTTGTGTACATGATGATTACGCCTCGATCAGCGACTTGCCGGTCATTTCCTTCGGCTGCTCGATGCCCATGAGCTGGAGCATTGTCGGAGCAAGGTCTGCAAGGACGCCGCCGGAGCGGATCTTCTTTGCATCGCTGCCGATCACGATTGCCGGAACCGGATTCGTTGTATGTGCGGTAAACGGAGAGCCGTCGTCCTCCATCATCTTGTCTGCGTTGCCGTGGTCTGCGGTGATAATGACCTTGCCGCCCTTGGCAAGAATCGCCTCCGTCACCTGACCGATGCAGTCATCGACCGCCTCGACCGCCTTGACCGCTGCATCGAAAATACCGGTATGACCGACCATATCGCAGTTTGCATAGTTGAGGATGATCGCATCGAATTTATCCGCAGCGATCTCCTTGAGGACCGCCTCGGTGACCTCATAGGCGCTCATTTCCGGCTTGAGATCGAAGGTCTCGACATCCGGAGACTTGATGAGGATGCGCTCCTCGCCGTCGAAGGTCTTTTCCTCGCCGCCGTTGAAGAAGAAGGTGACATGCGCATACTTCTGCGTCTCGGCAATACGGAGCTGGGTCATGCCCTGCTTTGCGACGACCTCGCCGAAGGTCATGGTCAGCTCCTCGGGCGGAAATGCGACCGATACATTCGGCATGGTTGCATCATACTGCGCCATGCAGACGAAATGCACCGGAAAATATCCGTTTCTGCGCTCGAAGCCCTTGAACTCCGGATCGACAAATGCACGGGTGATCTGGCGTGCACGGTCGGGGCGGAAGTTGAAGAACACGACGCTGTCGTTCTCCTGAATCTTCGCATCCTTCGAGACAACTGCCGGAATCATGAACTCATCGGTGACGCCGTTTGCATAGGAATTCTTGATTGCCTGAACCGGATCGTCCTCCTGCACACCCTCGCCGTATACGAGCGCTGCATATGCCTTCTCGACGCGGTCCCATGCATTGTCTCTGTCCATAGCGTAGAATCTGCCGGAGATCACGCCGACCTTGCCGAGCCCGATCTTCTTCAGCTCTGCGACGGCTTCCTCCATGTACTCCGCTGCCGAGGAAGGCGGAACGTCTCTGCCGTCGAGGAATGCGTGGATGTAGACCTTTTCAAGTCCAAAGCGCTTTGCCATTTCCACCAGACCGTACATATGGGTCATGTGGCTGTGGACGCCGCCCGGCGAGAGCAGTCCCATAAGATGCAGTACGGTGCCCTTGTCCTTTGCATTCTGCATCGCGGCAGTCAGCGCCGGATTCTCAAAGAAATCGCCGTCCTGAATGGATTTTGTGATCTTGACGAGCTGCTGATAAACGATTCTGCCGGCACCGATATTCGTATGACCGACCTCCGAGTTGCCCATCTGACCGTCCGGCAGACCGACATCCAGACCGGATGCGCCGATGATATTGTTCGGATACTCCGCGAAATAGCGGTCGAGATTCGGGGTTTTGGCGGCTTTGATCGCATTGCCGTATTCGCTCGGGTTGATGCCGAAGCCGTCCATAATCAACAGTGCCACAGGTGCTTTGCTCATGAAAAATTACTCCTTTTTGAAAATAAGATACCGTCTGCCGTTCGGGGCAGATATGTCTCACAGGAAAAATGAGATCGAAGTGAACTGATGCGCGAAGCCGTTTCCGTTTTCCAGAAGCGCACGGAAAAACAGCAGCGCCAGCGTCACGCCGATGCCGCAGATTCCGAGTATGATGCCGATTGTCGAAAGCGTGCGGGCGCTCTCCTGCTTCTTCTTTGCGAAAATGCCGCAGAGGATCGCAGCCGCGCCGAACAGTACATTCGCAATACCGGTGCATGATGTCAGAATCGCCGCAATGCCGCAAAGCAGCGAAGCCATAGAGAGCTTGCCGTCACCGGCATCCGGTTCGGGCTGTGGCTTTTCCAGCGGATCATGCCATTCCGAAATGCCGCTCCACGCCCGCCGTTCTGCATCGGTCATATACCGGTTCGGGTCTTTGACCGGCGTTTCAGGCTGTGCCTGATTCTGATTTTGCAGATCATCCATTGCTCAGACAGCTTTGCCGAGGAATGCCGCGCCGATGATACCGGCATCATTGCCGAGCTTTGCAATGACGATCTCGGTATTCTTCTCGGAATTCTTCGTATAGATCTCCTTTGCGACGAGTTCCTTCATCGGCAGAAGCAGTGCGTCGCCCTCATTGCAGACGCCGCCGCCGATGCAGAGCACATCCGGCTGGAAAATATTGATCGTATTGGTAATACCGGCAGCGAGTGCCTTAATGTAGAAATCGACGACTTCCTTTGCGTACTTGTCGCCCTTGCGCATGCAGTCGAATGCGGTGCGTGCGGAAACCTTGCCCATTTCGGCAGCCATTTTCGCCATTTCGCAGTCCGGATGCGCTTCGATCGCCTCTTTCGTCATGCGGATCAGACCGGTTGCAGAGGAATAGACCTCGAAGCAGCCCTTTCTGCCGCAGGTGCACTGCGGACCGTCCATATTCAGCACGGTATGACCGATCTCTGCGCCTGCAAAATTCGAGCCTGCGTAGATTTTGCCGTCGATGACGATGCCGCCGCCAACACCGGTGCCGAGCGTGATGCAGACTGCATTCGTTGCGCCCTTTGCCGCGCCTGCGACATATTCGCCGTATGCTGCCGCATTTGCGTCATTCTCGACGAATGCAGGCAGACCGGTTGCCTCGGAAATCCACTTGACCATGGGGACATCGTGGAAATCGAGGTTGTTGGAATATTCAATGATGCCGGTCGCGGAGTTTGCGATACCGGGGGTGCCGATGCCGATCCATTCGACCTGATCCTTTGTCAGACCGGCCTCCTTGATCGCATCGAGCGCGCAGGCAGCCATATCGGCAGCAATCTCCTCTGCCGGACGCGGACGGTTCGTCTTGCGCGAGACCTTTTTCAGAATCTGATAATTCTCGTCCACAAGTCCGGCGACGATGTTGGTGCCGCCGAGGTCAATGCCAATGTAATATTTCATAAGGTTCCTCCATATTTTTCACACCGAAACGGTGCTTATTCACTCAATAGAAATACATACCGCAATCAGGATCAGCACAGATATCACGATCTGTATTTTGCATTCCATTACTGCTTCCAAAAACGATGCCTTTTCCGTGATCATCTCTTTGGCAATACTGTACCACGCCGGCATTGTTGTTCCAAAAATCAGTATAATAGCGGAGCAGTTGCAGGCAAAATATATGCCCACCAGCAGCAATGCAATAGCGCCCATTATCATTCTGTCAGAGTTCATTGGTGTATTATGATTCATACTGTCTTATTCCTCGTCGTCATCCTCAAACCCGCAGGCTGCGTAAAATTCGCTGTCAAACAGCTCTTTGCCGCCGTTTGCCTTGACCGCACGGATCGCGGTTTTCTGATTATATTCAAAATCCTCGATGATGAACGGCACCTTATGCCCGAAGCGCTGCTCGGTAGATTTCTCCTGATGCAGCGCCGTGACCGCAAGCACCGCAAGATCATAGATGCGTTCCGTCAGGTCTTCGTCGTCCTCCTCGGGGTCATAGCCCTGCGACTCGAACCATTCCGTCAGCACATCCTCATCAATCGAACGGAAAGCATTGTCCGTCCAGTTTGTAAAATTCCAGCGCTCTGCACCGTTTGCGCGGTTTCCGGCATCGGTCTGCGCGGTATTGTAGCTGAGCCACAGCTCACCGTGCGGCATCTGATCTTCGTCATATCCCAGATGATAGCCGATCTCCAGCATGCAGACATCCGTCTCCGGAATATCGGTCAGCACATCCTTGAGCCATGCCTTCAGCTCGGTGACAAACGCACGGTCTCCGGCATCGACTGCCTCGGGCTCATATGCCCCGACCTCTTCATCAAGATCAATTTCGTCAAAGCCCATGCCGCCGAACAGATCGCCCAGCTGCGAGAACATCTCGCCCATTTCCATGCCCTTAACGCTGTCCATGATGCTGTCCACATCGTCCGGCATCACGCCGCCCTGCGCGAACATCCCGTCGAATTTCTGCATCATATCCATGACGGCGGGATTCTGCATCGCCTGCTCGACCGCATTCTGCATATCCGGATTCTGCATCATATCCTGAATCTGCGGATCACCGGTCAGCTTCTGCGCGTCCTCTGCATCCATACCGAACATACCCATGAGTTTGCTGAGATCCATATTGCCTCCTTATTTCCGCGGCAGCGTCTGCGTGCTGAGCAGCGTGCAGTTTTTGCTGCGGATTGAATATGCACCGAAGGATGCCGACAGGAACACCGATTCGCCCTTGGAGATCGGCATCACAACGCCGTCGTCATAGAGCAGCGCCGCATCGCCCTCGGTACAGAGCAGATGCGTATAGGAAATACCGTTTGAGGCAGGGAATGCCGCCTCCTCGGTAATATGCAGCTTGGTTGTCGTGAAGAACTGGCAGTCCGCGATCACATCGGCGCTGTAGCCGTCGAACTGCACCGGCGGGCGCTGTCTGCGCGGCGGCGCCGACCATGTTTTCGTCACATCGACCGCCTTATCGACATGCAGCTCGCGCGGTTTGCCGTCCGTTCCGACACGGTCATAATCATACACACGATAGGTGATATTGGAATTCTGCTGAATCTCGACGATCAGGATGCCTGCGCCGATTGCATGGAGCGTGCCCGGCTCAATGAAGAACACATCGCCCTTCTTGACCGGCACGATCTGCACGACATCCAGCAGCGTATCATTCTCGATGCTGGCGCGGAATTCCTCCTTCGTCAGCTCACGGTTGAAGCCGTAGGCGAGCGCAGCGCCCTCCTCACAGTCCACGATATACCAGCATTCGGTCTTGCCGCTTTCGCCGCCCTCATGCTCCCGCGCATAACGGTCGTCCGGATGCACCTGTAAGCTCAGGTCCTGACAGGCATCAATCAGCTTGATCAGCACGGGGAAGTTCGAGAACTTTGCCGCACCTTCTCCCACGCGGCCTGCCCAGTCCTGCTCAAGATAATCCTTGAGCGTCATACCCTTGCTGACACTGTTCATAATGACGGAGGCACCTGCCGGATGACAGGAAAGCTCCCAGCTCTCCGCAATCCGTTCGAGATCGCATTCCTTCCCGAATTCGTCGCGCAGGCGGGTTCCGCCCCAGATATAGTCCTGAAATGCAGGCTTCAGTTTCAAAGGCTCCATGGTAATCCTCCCCTCAGCTCGTGAGCTGTTGATATCCGGTCAGCTGTCCGGAAGCTCCTGAATCAGCGCATAGAGCTGCGCGGCTGTCTCCTGCCGGACGCCTGCGGTTTTGGCAAGCTGCTCCGGTGTCGCCGCTTTCAGCTGTGCTCTTGTTTTATATGTCAGCAGGAGCTTCTGCGCCTTCTTCTCGCCGATTCCGGGAATCTGCGTGAGCGTCAGCGCATAGCTGGATTTTTTATGTTTGGTTTTCATATAGGTGATTGCATACCGGTGAACTTCATCCTGAATGCGCGTCAGCAGCGCGAATGCCGCCTGCTTTTCGCGCACGGCGATCTCGCCGCCGTTTGTTGCGATCGCGCGCGTCCGGTGCTTCTGATCCTTGACCATGCCGAAGAGCGGGATGCTGAGCCCCAGCTCTGCAAGGATCGGCGCAATCGCACCGACATGCGTGCTGCCGCCGTCGAGCAGGATCAGATCCGGCAGGATGCCGAATGCATTGACTGCTTTCGCGGTTTCATCGGTCTCCGCCTGCGCCCTGAAATATTCTTCAAAGCGCCGCCGGATGACCTCCTGCATGGCAGCATAGTCATTCTGACCGGTCTGTTCTTTGATCGAAAAACGGCGGTAGGCATTTTTCAGCGGTCTGCCGTTTTCAAAGACGACCATTCCGGCGACCATTGCCGCCGAGGAAAGATTTGAAATATCATAGGATTCAATGCGGACAGGCGGCTTTTCCAGCCCGAGCGCTCTGGCAAGCTCCTCGAGTGCGAGCAGCTCCCTGCCCGTGCGTCCGGCTTTGATCGAAAGCTTTTCGCCGGCATTCTGCTTTGCTTTCAGCACAAGCCTGTGTCTTGCGCCGCGCACCGGCTGCTCAATATAGACCGCATGCCCGGCACGCTCCGCAAGCATCGCGGCAAGCAGCTCCGTCTCCGCGGGCAGCTGCTCAACCAGCACAGTCTTCGGCAGATCGCTGCCGGAGCGCGTACTGTAATACTGCGGTAGAAAATCGTCCAGCGGATGCTCGGAGAGTGCCTCCGAGGAGATCACAAACGAATTCTGATCGTAGAGTCTGCCGTCGCGGTAGATCAGGACGGCGACCACCGTTGTATCATTGGATTCCGCGGTGCCGATCACATCGGTATCGGCGGTGACGGCATCCATGATATCCTGTTTTTCGCCTGCCTTGCGGATCGCTGCGATGCGGTCGCGCAGACGGGCTGCCTCCTCAAAATCGAGCCGTTCCGCTGCGGCATGCATGCGTTCCTCGAGCGCCGTCACGGTATGATCGCCGCCGTTTTTGATAAAACGCACCGCGTCGCTGACGGCTTCGGCATATGCCTCCTCGGAAATATTCCCGCGGCAGACGCCCATGCACTGCCCGATATGATAATAGAGGCAGGGGCGCTCCTTTCGGAAGCTCTCCGGAAACTGCCGGCTGCAGGTCGGCAGCTGAAACATGCGGTTGACCGCATTGACGGTCTGTCTTGCGGTAAAGCCGCTCATATAGGGACCGAGATAGGTGCCCTCGCCGTCGGCACGGAGCTCCGCGGTGATGCGCGCATAGGGCGGCGGCGAGATCTTGATATAGTGATAGCCCTTGTCGTCCTTGAGCAGAATATTGTAGCGCGGCTTATGCTGCTTGATCAGCGAGCATTCGAGCACGAGTGCTTCATATTCCGACGCGGTGACGATAAAATCGTAATCCCAGACCTGCGAGACCATTTGCGCGGTCTTCGGCGTATGGTCGGGATGATCGCGGAAATAGCTTGTAACGCGGTTGCGCAGGTTCTTCGCCTTGCCGATATAGATGATCTTCTCCTGCGCATTTTTCATGATATAGACGCCGGGCTCGGTCGTCAGGACGGCGGTTTTCCGCTGCAAATAGGGGAGTCTCGGATTCATTCCGCCTCATCCTCCGGTGCAGCGTTCTCCGCAGAATCTTCTTCGGATTCGTCGTCATCGTCATCATCATCGACGCCGAATTCATATTCAAACTTTTCGTCCTTATCCGTCAGAACAAGATGCTCCTCGCTCGTCAGATTCTCCGCAAAGCGCTTTGCGGTCTCACGGAGCGTCTTTTTCTCCTGCACCGGCTTCTCGATCATGGTCGGCGTATCGGCAAAGAGTGTCGATTCAAAGCTCTTCACCTTCGCGCTGTCGCCGTAGCAGTCGATATCGAGCTCCTCCAGATGCAGCTGATGCTCCATTGCAGTGAAGAAGAAAATATACGCAAATGCATTGATCAGAATACTCGCATAGACGCGGTAGCCTGCGATTGCGAACAGCATGCCGCTGAGAATAATGCAGGTTGTGATGCCGACGATCCACTGCAAATGCTTATTCTGAGAATCCAGCATCAACAGGGAGAAGGATACACCCGCCGAAAACAGCACATGCAGAACAATGACCCAGAGATCCAGTCCGTTATAGTTTCTGATTGGAATCAGCCTGAATTCCAGCAGCATCAGGAATATCTCTACG
>CAMHUJ010000038.1 GCA_946188175.1 uncultured Ruminococcus sp. | reverse complement strand
CGTGTTCACTGAGGGCTATGTCGAGACCTGCGAGGTCAATAATTTTGAAATGCTGACAACTGGGCAGATTTCCATTCTCTGCCCCGACATTTATTGGTATTCGACCGAGTCGGTCATGGCGTACTGTTCGCAGATTCTCGGTGCGTTTACACCATTCTATCAATAAAAAATACAGCAAATCAACATATAAACAGAAACGCCATAGTACCTCTGACATACAATCAGAAATACTATGGCGTATCACTTCTATTTGTTTATGCGTACTGTAACCCGCATACGGGGCTTCTGTTCCGATCAGCCCTCCGGCGTGCTGCTGAGATATACCGGAAGGATCGTGATAACCAGCGTCACAATGAAGAAAATAATTGCGAGCCACTTGGTCCACTTCTTCAGGATCGCTTCCTTCGTATTGCCCTCGTTCTTGCTGTATGCGGAATCATAGCTGCCGCCCGTGATCGCAGAGGTCATGTTCTGATCCTGCTTCTGATCCTGCATCAGGCAGAGTAAAATAATCAGTACAGTCGAAAGCAGCAGGACAGCGCCGCCGATAATTTCAATAATGCTCATGAGTTCAGACTTTCCTTTCTTCTCTGTTGCTTTTTCAGCCGACAACTGCGCCGTCGGCAAACGATTGCTTCTAGTATACCATACTTTTCCGAAAAATGCAAGTGTTTTTCAAAAAAATCTTTGATTCAGGCGGCTGAATGCAAAATTCTGCCGCCGGAACGCCCCAAATCGTGAAGAATGCATGAAAAACATACCGCCGGTCTTGTAAATCCGCCTGATATGTGGTAAAATAAAGGCAATCATTCGGAAACCGAAAGGCGGGAGTTTATGCAGGAATATATCGGACAGCCTTGCATCGTTTGCGGCGAAGCCTTCACCGAGCAGGATGATATCGTGACCTGTCCGGACTGCGGCACACCCTATCACAGAGCGTGCTGGAAGCAAAACGGCAAATGCATCAACACACAGCTTCACGCGGAAGGCGCAAGCTGGATCAAGCAATATCAGGCGCAGGAAAAGGAACGCCGTGCAGAAGAACGCCGCGCTGAGGAAGCCGAACAGGCTGCCGCGCGCGAATCCGGCGAGGCACCTGCGCTCAATCCGGAGCTCTATGACGGGATCCGTCTGCCCGACCGCGACCCCTGTCTCGGACTCGACCCCGATGAACAGCTCGACGGCATCACCGTCTCGGAAGCCTCTGCCTTCATCCGTACCAATGTGTTCTACTACCTGCCGCTCTTCCGCCTCATGACCCGCACAGGCAAAAAGCATTCCTTCAATCTCATCAGCCTGCTCTGCCCGCAGTTCTTCTTCGCAAACCGCAAAATGTGGGGCAGCGCAATGGCGGCACTCCTGCTCAATACGCTGCTGGAGCTCCCGACGACGATCCTGCTGCTCTATAAGCAAATGGATGTCAGCATCCCGTGGGCGGATGTCAATACGACAGCCTTCCGCATCGTCTACGCCGCCTCGTTTATCCTCTATGTTCTGATCTCGGCGGTCTGGTGTCTCCGCGCAAACTATATGTATTACCGCTTCGCGCAGCGCCGCATCAAGGATATCCGGCAGCAGGCTTCTTCCGCTGCGGAATCCAGAACCCTGCTCAGCGCCGCAGGCGGTACCAGTCTGCTGAATGTCATTCTGGTGCTCGGCATGCAGTTTGTCATCACGCGCATCACAGTCTTTCTGCTGATGATCATACGTTAATTCACTTTGAGGGGAACATCTGCGTCCCCTCTTTTTTATGTTTATGCCGCATTCCGGCATTTTTTCTGTAACGAACAGCGAAGGTCAGTCGTCTAACAGACAGAAAGGGAGGTGAACGCAATGGATCATCAGGCGGAATTCGATGAAATCTACCGGCTCTATGCCGCGGATGTCTACCGGTTTCTGCTCCGGCTCTGCGGCAATGAACCGCTCGCGGAGGATATTTTGCAGGATACCATGCTCCGCGCATTGACCGATATCGGCCAATACCGCGGCGAATGCTCCATGAAAACATGGCTCTGCACCGTTGCGCGCAACCTCTTTCTCGATCACTGCAAAAAAGCCGAAAACCGTAATCTGCCGCTCGATGCAGTCCCCGAATCACCGGACAGCGAATGCCTTGAACGGAAACTCGCTGACAAAATGCAGGCGCTCGAAATCCACCGGATGCTGCACCGGCTCGAAGAACCCTACCGCGAAATCTTTTCGCTGCGCATCTTTGCGGAACTGAGCTTCAAAGAAATCGGCGCGGTCTTCGGCAGGACCGAAAACTGGGCGCGCGTCACGTTTTTCCGCGCCAAAAAGCTGCTCATTGCAATGCTGGAACAGGAGGGTGTCATATGAACGAAAACCTTTATCCTTGCAGAATCATAGAGGATCTGATCCCGCTTTACTGCGAGGGACTCTGCTCTGACGAGGCAAAATCCGCCGTTGAAGCACATATCAAAGACTGCGATGCCTGCCGGATACTCTGTGCGGCAAAACCGGAGCCCGTCCCGCCGGAGCCGGAACGCATCCCCGATGAGACAAAGGTATTCAAAAAGGTCAGGCGGACACTGACAAAGCACAAATGGCTCGACCGCATTCTTATTTTACTGCTCGCTGTGCTCCTGCTTGGCATCAGCGTCCTGAGCTTGGGGCAGATCATGAAGGAACAGTATGTCCCGAGCTTTGAGACCGTATTTGAAACCATGCGCATCCGGAAGCTCACGAAAGAAATGGCGCGCGGTGATTTCAGCACATTTGTCAATGTAATGTCCTATGAGCCATACGGCACACATCTGTATACCGCAGGACTCGGCAGCCTGATCTATGAAACCGCGGAGAATATGCTCACGGAAAGTTATGCAGAAACCTTCGGTGATACGAAACTGAAATCACTCAAGGTCAAATCGGGATATCAGTGCCTTATAACATACGGGAACATGCTGAGCGAAGCAGGCTACCGCACCAAAAGCTATGCTGTCGCATCGGATGCCATGCTGGAATTTGCTGACGGCCGCTTTTTGCGGCTGACATTTTATCCCGGCAGGGACGGCGGCTATTTCTGCTATGCTGCTGAGGTTTACAATTCCGGCGCTATGATCTCCGACGGAATACCGAAGAGCAAAGCCGATCCGAATCAGAAGGTCAATCCGTTCTGCCGGACGATGTACTATCTGAGTGATCCGGACATTCTCGCGCCGCGCGGCTGGATGGAAAAGCTGTTTCTCAAAACATATACGACAGACAAAGATGAGAAACGCCGCGCGGATTCGATCTCGCTCCGTTTCTCTGAGACCGTGCGTGACAGCATTTATGATAATGTGTCGGCATTCTGCAAGCAGTATCAGGCGGTCAGCTGCACCGTTTCACATATGCAGTTTGATTCCGGCAAAAAAGAGCTCTACTGGACAATGACGCTCGAAGCGAAGGACGACAAAGGAACCGCCGTCCTGCTGACACGCTTTACCAGAGATATCAGCGGGCTGCTCCCGCAGGAACCGGAACAGAACACGGTCTATACCGACGGCTGCTCACCTGCGCTTGCGGATGCGCTCCGGAATCTGTTTGCTGCGTAATCCGATACACCATATGAAAAGCCGCGAATCCAATCAGATTCGCGGCTTTCCTGTTGTATCTGTTCAACAACGCCCGGCTGTCACACACAATCATTCAAAGAAAGGCGAAGCAAAATGCCCGCAGGCGCTGCCCGCCGACGGCTTATGCTTTGAAGATCATACGGACGAAGTTGTAAACATGTGCGCGGATGCAGTTGTCGCCGTGATAACCGCCCTTCACATAATGCCAGATATGCGGGGTATTCTTCTGGGTCATCGAATTGTGGTAGCCGCTCGGCGTGCTTCCAACTGTCTGGTCATTGTCGCCTGCCGTCAGCAGAATCAGAGACGGTGCTTTTTCCTCACCGCCGAAGGACCAGTCGCCGCCGACGCCCGGTGCCGGGCAGATCGCGCCGATATAACCGAACTTATCTGCATGCTTCATGCCGATGAGCAGAGACTCTCTGCCGCCCATAGAGAAGCCGGTAACAGCAGTGTTTTCTCTGCCGGTTGCAACGCTGTATTTGCCTTCGATATGCGGCATCAGGCTGTCAACGATATCATCGACAAATGCATCATAAGCCTCATTGCTCTGGTTATTCATGCCGCTCGGACCGTTCATAGTCGCGCTTGTAAAGACGAACGGGACAACAACGATCATTTCCTTTGCAGCACCCTCTGCGATTGCATTGGTGATGATCTGCGGGGTCGGAATCGGAGGCGAATTGCCCTCAAGAATCATCCGGTCCTCATTCTCGTAGTAGCCGTGCAGCAGATACAGCACAGGATACTTTTTGCTGGAATCATAGTTCGCCGGAAGCATGATATTATAGGGCTTATTCTTGTTTGCCTTCTTGGAGAAATACTGTTCCTTTACGATCTTCGGATAGGTAACGCCGCCTTTTTTGGTCTTGGAATCATCCGTTTCATACCTCGCGAGAGTATTTTTGACCGCATTGGTATACTCGGTAATGGTGCGCATTTCGGTCTTTTCCGGCTCCGGCGGCGTGACGCGCTCAAGGAACTTGTCGGTCTTGCCGAGGAGATACTCGACATACCATGCAAGATCGGTCTTATCGACTGTGCCGTCGCCGTTGATATCGGCTGCCTGCTTGATCTTATCGCTTGCAAAGCTCTTGCTTGCGCCTGCCTTTGCAATCGAGAGGTCTGCGGCATTGATCACGCCGTTGCCGTCGAGGTCGCCGAGCTTGACGACGACTGCCTTCGGTCCGTCGATCTCTTTGCCCTTCGGGGCGATAATCACTTCATCGACGAGGAAGTCGCTCGTGCTGGATTCGGTCTCAATGTAAATCTGCATGTTGGTCGCGCCCTCGGGAATCTTGTAGCTGGAATTTGCCAGCTGTACCCAGTCGCCCTTGGAGACGGTCCCGGTTGCGATCTTGTCATATGAAGTCTCGCCGGAAGCATCCTTATACTCCAGCGTGAAATGGAAGGTATCGGTTGCACTGCCGCCGGTGTACTTGACTGCCGCGCTGAAGCTGTATTCCTGACCCGGCTTGCACATCTTTGCATTCAGAGAATGTGCTGCGCCGTTCCATGCTTCGGTTCTGTCGGTGCAGGAGAGGGACTGGCTGCCCTGATAGGCGTCGGTCTTGGTTGCGGAAACGGTTGCGCCGCCTCTGCCGCTGAAGCCCTCGGAGCTCTGCTCAAAGGTGTAATGTGCGAGGTTGCCGTCTTCATCCGGCTCATCGGGCGCCTTGCCGCTGCCGCTTCCGCCGATGACGAAGGTCGTCACGGAATTGCCCGGGAGCTGCGAGGAGAAGCTGCTGCCGCTTGCAGACTGGCTGATCTCCTTGATGTTCTCATTTCCAGAGGTGCGGTATGCGCTGATATCGGAAATATCCACGCCGGAAAGCGAGAAGTTCTGCGTCACCGCATTGCTGCCCTTGTTGATTGCAACAACTGCGATGCTGCCGTCCTCATTCTGATATGCAGAGCAGAGGATATTATTGTTCGGCTGCTCGGTTGCGCCGATTCGGACTGCGCCCGGGCGCACCCACTTGGAATACTGCGCCATCATGTAGCCGCGCTTGGAAATCTGACCGTTTTCCTTCAGCGGACCGTACTGGCGGCGGATATACCACCAGACATATGCATTCAGGTTGCCGACGACCAGACCGTTATGCATATTCTCCGCGACCTTCACTGCCTCCGGGAAGCGGTCTGCGGAATTGCTGTCGGAGTTCGGGACATAAACCTCGGTCATCCAGATTTCCTTGCCGCAGTTTTCGAGCTGCGGGAAATCCATCTGGCTGCGCTGCGTGCCGTAGAAATGCGTACCGAAGAGGTCGCAGTTTGCCATTGCCTGCTGATTGCCGAGAATCGCATTGTAAATCGGCTTCTGATACTGGAAGCTCTCTGCGGACATCAGCTTTGCCTTGGTGCCCTCCTTGACTGCCTTGCCGTACTGCGCGATGAAGCTCGCAACATCATTGGCAGACCAGTAGGTCCATTCAGCAGCGTAGTCCGGCTCGTTCTGCACGGAAACGGAATACAGGTCGATGCCCTGACCCTCAACATACTTGATATAGCTGTTCAGGTGCTGTGCGTATTCTGCCCATTTGTCCTTCTTGAGCTGATACTTGCCGCCGTTCAGACCGCCGTTGACGGTATTGCGGATTGCGGCAGGCGGATTCCACGGTGATGCGAAAACTGTTGCGCCGAGTGCCTGTGCACGCTTGGCAGTCGGAATCGCACGCGACCACGCATTGCTGTCGTCGCTGACATAGATTCGCAGAATCGTAAAGCCGAGTTCGTCCTCGCCGTTGCCGAATGCCTTTTGCACCTGCGCATCGGTCATGTCGCCCTCGGAAATCCACTCCGGCAGGTTGATACCGCCGAAGCCGCGGATCGTCTGGTAGGTTGTACCAGGGTCGATCGCACAATCACCGGCAGCCCACGCGCCCTGCGGCACGGCGGCTGCCGCAGCTGACATCAGCATAATTCCGCTGACTGCCGCTGCAAGCATCTTTTTCAGTCTCATCATATCAAATCCCCTTTGACTGGACAGATCAAGTCTGCCCGTTTTTTGCGCCCCGGATGCCGTCAGACCGGAACATGTGCATACGGTGTCATTCTCATTATAACAAATACAGACTGCTGCTTCAATGTATTTTTTTCAGATAATATAGATAAAATGCAGATGAGATTCGGCGCATCTCATAAAAGGTTCATGCATTATCATCTCCGATTGTTGCGTTTTTCACAAGTTGTCCGTACCAATCGTCCGCTTGTACTGTCCGAATATCTCCACTTCTCAAATCTTGCGATTTGTGAAAAATACAAGTAAACACATAAAAATCCTGCCGGCACATCTGCACCGGCAGGATTTCCTGTATACTGTTTGCACTCAGCCGCCGTAGGCAAGCATCGCGTCAATACAACGGCGCGCCTCCGAGATCAGCTTTGCGTCCATTTCGATCTCGTCGCCGCCTCTGCCGCAGACGCAGTCATAGACATCGCCGAGCGTCGTCAGCTTCATATTGTGGCAGACACAGTCCTTCGAGAGCGGATAGAACCGCTTATCCGGACATTTCATCTGCAAATGCTGCACGATGCTGTTTTCGGTTCCGATGATGAATTCCTTTGCGTCGCTCTGCTCGGCATAGGACATGATACCCGTCGTGCTGCCTGCGTAATCGGCAAGCGCCGTGACCGCCGGACGGCATTCGGGATGCACCAGCAGCAGCGCATCCGGATGCGCCGCCTTTGCCGCCCAGACCTCCTCCGCCGTAATCCGTACATGCGTCGGACATCCGCCGTACACAAGCTCAATCTCCTTGTCCGGCACCTGCTTCTTCACCCAGTCGCCGAGGTTGCAGTCCGGAATGAACAGAATCTTTTTCTCGGGCATCGCCTTGATGATCTTGACCGCGGACGAGGATGTCACGCAGACATCGCAGACCGTTTTCAGCTCCGAGGTCGTGTTGATATACGCAACGACCTTGTAATCAGGCATTTTCTCTTTGAGCTGTAAAATCATTTCCCTGTCCATTTGCTCTGCCATGGGGCAGCCTGCCTGCGCATTCGAGAGCAGGACGCGCTTCTGCGGCGAGAGCATCTTGACGGTCTCCGCCATAAACCGCACGCCGCACATGATAACAGTTTCCGCATCGGATTTTGCCGCCTGCTGCGTCAGACCGAAGGAATCTCCGATATAATCGGCGACCTCCCAGATGTCGTGAGACTGATAGGCATGCACCAGAATGCAGATATTCTTTTCTTTTTTCAGCCGGATGATTTCCTGCTGCATTTCATAGGTTGTCATGGCTTTTCCTCCTTCGCATGAGCGCCTTGGATTTTATTATACCATGCGCCGGAGCGAAAGTCAAGCGGCGTGTTTGGCACTTGATTTTCCGCCGGATTTCGGGTATAATAAAAACAGTTCCCTGAGGGATGAAGCGTTCTGTTGCCCCAAGGCATGATATCATTCTCTCTTTATCGTTTGTCCGGATGTATCTTTCGCCGGATGCGGTGCGCGAATGCGAGGGGGAGCTTCAGATCATTGGATGCGGGCACCGCCCGCCACGCAGGAAAGGAGGAACCGGTCATGCTGATCGTCGTCGTCGAAATCCTTGCCATTCTGATTCCGCTCGCGGGCTTCGTCGCGCTGCTGCGCAATAAACAGCAGAGCGAAAGCAGCATCCGGCTGCTCCTCACCAGCCTCGGCTGCCTTGTCATGAATATCGGCGCGCTGCTCATGGAAACCTCCGATACCGAAGCCGGCGCCCTGATGGCTGTCCGGTTTGAATATCTCGGAAATGCACTCTTTTTCTTCTTCTTTGTCACATTCATCATCGCCTATCTGCGCATCCGTGCACCGAAGCTGCCGATCTACTGCTGGGCTGTCTTTGAATGCAGCGTCGCGGTCATTCACTGGAAAGCACGGATCTGCGAGCTGTTCATCGGACACTATTACTTTGTCCGGCATAATTATTTCCATGTGTTCACTTCCCATATCTCCGCGCAGTCTCCTCTGTTCTTCGCGCGCAATACCGCGCTGCTGGCGCTGCTCCTCGCAGGCGGCATCTATTCCGCATTCCGCATGAAGCGCAACAAGCTGCCCGCCGAACGCATCAATCTCTTTCGTCTCATCGGCGCACAGTTTGTTCTGGCGGCATCGCTTGTCCTCGAAAACCTGATCAAGCCCGATCTCGAGCTGCTGCCGGTTTTCTGCTCCCTTTCGCTGCTCTCCGTTGTCCTCAGTATGCTGAAGGACGATTTCTTCGGCGTCACGGATTCCGGTCATGAATGGGTCTTCCGGCAAATGGATAACCCCTATATCATCACCGATAATCAATACGGCTATCTCGATGCAAATGAGCACGCAAAGACTCTCTTTCCCTCGCTGCGGACGCTCCGGCAGAATGACCGCATCCCTTCCGAGATCCTGACGCTCTTTACTGCGAATACCACGCATTTTGAGCTCGGCGAGGAAGCCTTCGAGCGCAAGCTGACCGAAATCCGCAAGAAGGACGCGCTCGTCGGCTACGGACTGCTACTCGAGGACGATACCGAACAGCAGAAATATGTCCGGCTGCTGAACAGCTACAACAGCCGCCTGCAAATTGAGGTCGAACAGAAAACCGAACACATCCGCAAGGTGCAGAATTCCATTATCACAGGGCTCGCAAGCGTCGTCGAAAGCCGCGACAACTCTACCGGCGGTCATATCAACCGGACAAGCGTGATCGTCCACACCTTCACCCATAAGCTGCTTGCGCATCCGGAAATCATGGAGCAGTACGGGCTCACCCGTCGTTTCCTGCACAATGTCACCAAGGCGGCGCCGATGCATGACCTCGGAAAAATCGCCATTGACGATAAGATCCTGCGGAAGCCCGCATCCTT